>JANOTU010000458.1:0-1934 GCA_031416515.1 Hyphomicrobiales bacterium | reverse complement strand
AGCGCCGGCGCAGAGATCAACCACGAATTCGCCTGGCTTGGCGCCTGACATCTCAGCAGCAGCCTGCGAGGCCGCGTCCTGCACTTCATACCAGCCGCGGCCGTGGGCGGGTTCGGCCTCGACATTGGCGTTGCGGGTGTCGTGGCCGGGGGCTGGAATGCGCACCGCATGAGGCGATAGCGGGCCGGGGACAGCGCCGAATTTCTGCAAGGCTTCCAGCACCTGTTCCCGGGTGGCTTTCAAGGTGTTGACGCGAAGATCAATGGGTGCCCGCATGGCAAGCGCTGCCCCCTCCTCCGCCGCGCGGCCGCCGAATGCCGCGACGAATGAGGGCAGCAACCATTCCGGGATATCGCCTTTGACATGCGGCGGAAGATCATTGCGCTGCGTGCGGGCGAGCGCTGTTTTCTCAGCCTCGGTCAAAACCCCCGGCCCATGGGCGTCAGTGCCCAGCGCTTCGATATGGTCGAGCGGCACATTCCACACATCGCGGAGAGCGCCCAGCACCAGTGCGCGGGGACGGCCATCGCCCATGCGCGCGGCAAGGGAGTTCCGCTTGCGCAGGCAATCATAGACCAGCGTGCCAATGGCATGGCGGTCGGTGGAGCCGGCAAAACGGTGCGACTTTCCCCAGTCCTTCAACGCCTCGGAAGCCGGGCGGTGATGCTCGAAAATGTCTTTCAGAATCTCGATTGCCGCAGCAGCGCGGCCGGGAATACGCATGAATTATCCAATCACAAAAAGCCGAAGACCAAACCACGCCCAGATGAACGCGAGGCAGGCCATTCCGGCAGCAAAAGCCTGAAACCGCTGGTATACCGCATTGCTGCCAGTATGAACCCAGGCATGGGCCAGGCGCAACGCTACGAAAGCCCAAGACAGCGCCACGCTGACCACGTCGGCCAGTCCAGTCACCAGCAGGAGCGCCAGAGCGGCGTACCATAGCACAGGAAGTTGAAACTGGTTGTTGTAATTATTGGCGAGCTTGAGCGCTTCATCGGGCCATTTCGAGCCATCAAGCGCGATATCGCTGAGTTTCACTTCGCCATCTCGCACTGCGCCTGCCCGGGCGCGCCCCATGCGTCCGGCGATCACCAGGATCATCAGCACATGCACGAAAACCGGAAGCAACAGAAGTTGGGTCTGGTTCATTCCGCCGCCTTGAGCCCCACGGCTTTCACCAACTCTGCTGTGACGGACGCGCCGAGGAGTTCCGGGCCGGGATCTGCCAGCTTGTTGCGTGCTTCCAGGCTGAGATCGCTGATCGCGGTGGAAATCATTGTTGCCAATCTGGCCTCGTCGAATGGGCAACGCAAGAATGTCACGGCAACCCCTTTGGCTTTCCTGCCCGAAGCATAGTAGTCGAGCGCTTCTTCCATGGTGTCGAAGCCGGTTGTTCTGACGTAGGTCGGCCCAATCGAGTCGATGACGCCAAGGAATGTGTTGCCTTGACTTTTATCGTCAGTGTCTGTGGATACATGACATGATTCCAGCCTATGCGCTTTGTCATAGACGCAGGTTCCGGCATTGTAGGCCACGTAGCGAACCGTCTTGGTCTTGATGAATTGCTCCATATCAACGTGGTAGCCGACGAAAGAGCCATTGGGCTTCTGGTTGAAGAAGCTCAGCGCGCATCTGGCGGCATCGCTGGTCTGGGCAATCTCCACATCCTCTCCACTGGTCAGAAAGCCGTAAAATGGATATTCCTCGGCCACCACCGGTTTGCCAGAAAGCAGCAGCGCCGCAATCACCATGGACAGTCGGTTCATCTTCAGGACCTCAACCCTGGCGCTGATAGTTGGGGGCTTCACGGGTTATCATCACATCATGCACATGGCTCTCGCGCATTCCCGCCGACGTGATGCGGATGAACTGCGCCTTCTCCTGCAACTCAGGAATGGAGCCTGCGCCCACATAGCCCATGGCGGCGCGAA
>JANOTU010000457.1:0-9827 GCA_031416515.1 Hyphomicrobiales bacterium | reverse complement strand
CGCCACAGCGCGCCAGATGGCCATAATGGCTGCGGGGATGGCGGGCCAAGGCTTGCCCGTATCGGGGTGGGTGGGCTGGTAACGGTAGCCGGAGCGATCAGAGACCCAACCCAGGACCCCGAGATTGGTCATGCGCACGGTGAAGGGCCTGCCGGAGCGGGGCATGACGGGGATGAACAGCGGGGCTTCGGCCACACAGTTGCGCAAGTCTTCAACCAAACGGCGCTGGGCGTCCTCGTTCAGACAGCGCGGATAATATTTCAGGCCTTGGCGCATTGCAGCGCGCATTTCACATGGTATTGAGGGCCAACTCAAGGAGGGAATCTCATGAAACAGTGCAAGCTCATTCAGAATGGCGAGGGATTTCACGGCAAGCAGGGGCTGGATTATTTCTCCGGCGTCTCAGCGGAATCGGCTGGCTCGGAAGCGATCTGCATGCATATTGTGGTGATCCCGCCCGGTGCCTCGGCCAAGGCCCATTACCATGAGGCGCATGAGACGGCGGTTTACGGCCTCGAAGGCGAGGGGGAGATGCGCCATGGGCCCAATCTGGAGCATGTCATGAAGATCAAGGCTGGGGATTTCGTCTATATCCCGGCAGGCGTTCCGCACCAGCCCTATAACCCCACCGACAAGCCCATCCGGGCGGTGATTGCCCGCACCGATCCCAGGGAACAGGAAAGCGTTGTGCTTTTCCATCCACACAAGGCTTGATAGGCCCAACACCCCTGCCTATATAGCTTGCGAACGCCGCTTTGCCCCTGGGGGCGCCAAGCGGAGCAATTGAAAAACTGGAGGCAGGCTGGAAGCGCCATTTTTGGGCTTGCCCGCGCTGCGCTTAAATTGGAGAACAGACATGGCTAAAGTTATCGGCATCGATCTTGGAACCACCAATTCCTGTGTCGCAGTGATGGAAGGGAAAACTCCCAAAGTCATCGAAAACGCGGAAGGTGCCCGCACCACCCCCTCGATTGTCGCCTTCACGGCTGATGACGAAACCCTCGTCGGCCAGCCCGCCAAGCGCCAGGGCGTCACCAATCCAGAGAATACTTTCTTCGCCATCAAGCGCCTGATTGGCCGCCGCATGGATGATCCCATGGTGGCCAAGGACAAGAAGCTGGTTCCCTACAACATCGTCAAGGCTGAAAATGGCGATGCCTGGGTTGAATCGCGGGCCAAGAAATTCTCGCCCTCGCAAATCTCCGCCTACACTCTTACCAAGATGAAAGAGACCGCCGAGCGCTATCTGGGCGAGCCGGTGACGCAGGCCGTGATCACGGTGCCTGCCTATTTCAACGACTCACAGCGTCAGGCCACCAAGGATGCTGGCCGCATCGCCGGCCTCGAAGTCCTGCGCATCATCAATGAACCCACGGCGGCGGCGCTTGCTTACGGCCTCGACAAGAAGCAGGCGGGCACCATTGCGGTTTACGATCTGGGCGGCGGCACATTTGACGTGTCCATTCTGGAAATCGGCGACGGCGTGTTTGAAGTGAAATCCACCAATGGCGATACCTTCCTCGGCGGCGAAGACTTCGACATGCGCATTGTTGATTATCTCGCGGATGAGTTCAAGAAAGATCAGGCGATTGATCTGCGCAAGGACAAGCTCGCCTTGCAGCGCCTGCGTGAAGCCGCAGAAAAGGCCAAGGTCGAACTCTCATCCGCCACCCAGACCGAGATCAACCTGCCCTTCATCACCGCTGACGCCTCTGGCCCCAAGCATCTCACCATCAAGCTGACCCGCGCCAAGCTCGAAGCCCTTGTGGATGATCTCATTCAGAAGACAGTGGAGCCGTGCCGCGCGGCCCTCAAGGACGCCGGTGTCACCGCTGGCCAGATTGACGAAGTGGTGCTCGTGGGCGGCATGACGCGCATGCCCAAGGTTATAGAGATCGTCAAGCAGTTCTTCGGCAAGGAGCCGCACAAGGGTGTGAACCCGGACGAAGTTGTGGCCATAGGCGCAGCCATTCAGGCCGGTGTGCTCATGGGCGAAGTCAAGGATGTGCTGCTGCTCGATGTGACGCCTTTGTCTCTCGGCATCGAAACGCTGGGTGGTGTGTTCACAAGGTTGATCGACCGCAATACCACCATTCCCACCAAGAAATCCCAGGTATTCTCCACCGCTGATGACAATCAGACGGCGGTCACCATCCGGGTGTTCCAGGGGGAACGCGAAATGGCCGGCGACAACAAGATGCTTGGCCAGTTTGATTTGATGGGCATTCCGCCAAGCCCGCGCGGTATGCCGCAGATCGAAGTCACCTTCGACATCGACGCCAACGGCATCGTCAATGTCTCGGCCAAGGACAAGGCCACCAACAAGGAGCAGCAGATCCGCATCCAGGCTTCTGGCGGGTTGTCGGACAAGGACATCGACAAGATGGTGAAGGAAGCCGAAGCCAACGCCGCTGAAGACAAGAAGAAGCGCGAGATGGTGGAAGCCAAGAACCACGGCGAGGCGCTGGTGCACTCAACCACCCGCTCGCTCAAGGAATATGGCGAGAAGGTCCCGGAAGCCGACAAGTCGGCCATTGAAGCGGCCATCGCCGATCTGAAATCAGTGATAGACGGCGAGGACGCCGAGGCCATCAAGGAAAAGACCAACGCTCTGGCGCAGGCTTCGATGAAGCTGGGCGAGGCGCTGTACAAGCAGCAGCAGGCCAGCGGCGAGGGCGATGCCGATGCCGGTGGCCCCAAGTCGAAAGACGATGACGATGTGCTCGACGCCGACTTCACCGAAGTCGATGACGACAAGAAGGTCTGAGCCAATCGCCCCATCCCGAATGTTCACATTCCGGGATGGGGTCTGTTATAGGCCCCCTATTCATTTCGTCTCCCGGTGACAGCTACCAATGGCAAAACGTGATTTTTATGAGGTTCTCGGCGTTGGCAAGAGCGCCGATGAGAAAGACCTCAAGGCCGCTTACAGGAAGCTCGCCAAGCAGCTCCACCCTGATGCCAATCCCGGCGACAAGACCGCTGAAGCCAAGTTCAAGGAAATCAGCGAGGCTTACGACGCTCTGAAAGACCCGCAGAAGAAAGCGGCCTACGACCGCTTCGGCCATCAGGCCTTTGAAGGCGGCGGGCCCGGCCGCGCCCACGGGGGCGCGGGCTTTGGCCCTGAATTCACCTCCTCGATGTCGGATATCTTTGAAGACCTGTTCGGGGATTTCACCGGGGGCCAAGGCCAGCGCCCGCGCGGACAAAGAGCGCGCGGCGGCACTGGCGCTTCGCGCGGCGCTGATCTTCGCTACAACATGGACATCTCGCTCACCGAGGCCTTCTCCGGCAAGACCGCGCAAATCCGTGTGCCGTCATCGGTCGCCTGCGATGTCTGCGCCGGCTCAGGCGCCAAGAAAGGCTCAAGCCCCAAAACCTGCGCCACCTGTGGCGGTCAGGGGGCGGTTCGCTCACAGTCGGGCTTCTTCACCGTGGAGCGCACCTGCTCCACCTGTCAGGGCCGGGGCCAGGTGATCTCCGACCCCTGCGCCGCCTGCGGCGGTCAGGGCCGCACCAACAAGGAGCGCACCCTATCGGTCAACATCCCGGCAGGGGTTGAAGACGGCACCCGCATTCGCCTGGCCTCCGAGGGCGAGGCGGGCCTTCGCGGCGGCCCGGCTGGCGATCTTTATATTTTCCTCTCGGTGAAGCCCCACGAGTTCTTCCAGCGCGATGGCGCCGATCTTTTCTGCAAGGTGCCGGTTTCCATGACCATCGCCGCCATGGGGGGCGAGATCGAGGTTCCCACCATCGACGGCAAGAAAGCCCGCGTCACCATCCCCGAGGGATCGCAAGCCGGCAAGCAGTTCCGCCTGAAAGCCAAGGGCATGCCGGTGCTGCGCTCCTCGCAGGCGGGCGATATGTATATCCAGGTGGCGGTTGAAACCCCGGTCAATCTTTCCCGCCGCCAGCGCGAACTGCTCAAGGAATTTGAAAAAGAGGCCCGCAACAACTCGCCCGAATCAGAAGGCTTCTTCGCCAAGGCCAAAGCCTTCTGGGATGGCTTTGGCGGCTGATTCAGCATTGCGGTTTGAGGAATTCGCGGGCACCCAGCTGGCCTGCCGCGAGGATGGCGGCTCTGACCGTTGCGGGTTTTTCTGGCTGGGCGGTTTTCGCTCGGACATGACGGGCACCAAGGCCGAGGCCATCGCCGCACTGGCGCGCGAAACAGGTCGGCCCTGTTTGCGCTTTGATTATTCCGGGCACGGACAATCAGGCGGCGCTTTTGAGGATGGCACGATTTCGGCGTGGGGCGCTCAGGCCCTGCATATGTTCAACCGCTGCAAAGGCAAACGCATCGTCATCGGCTCCAGCATGGGCGGCTGGCTGGCCCTTCTTCTGGCGAAGAACCCCGAGGCGGCTGCCCGCATCGCTGGCCTGGTGCTCATGGCACCCGCCGCGGATTTCACTCATGACCTCATGTGGAGCACGTTTCCAGAAGCCGTGCGGAGTGAAATTCGCGACAAAGGCGTGTGGCTGCGGCCATCGGCTTATGGCGAGCCATATCCCATCACCGCGCGGCTGATTGAGGACGGCAAACGCAATCTGCTGCTGCGCGAGGGCGTGGACGTGTCATGCCCGGCGCGCATCATCCAGGGCGATGCCGATATCGATGTGCCGGTGGCCCATGCCATGAAGGTCTATGAGGCGCTGCGCGGACCGGATATTCATTTCACCCTGATCAAGGGCGGCGATCACCGCCTGTCGTCGCCGGCGCAACTCAAGCTGTTGCGAGAGACGGTGCTAAGTCTTGCAGAAGGCTCTTGAGTCCCTCGCGGTAAGTGGGGAAGGCCAGTTGAACACCAAGCTCCTGGCTGATGCGGGCGTTGCCGACGCGCTTTGAATCAGCATAAAAACTTGCCGCCATGGGCGAGAGCTTAGCCGCTGCAAAAGGCGTATCTGGCGGCGTCGGCATTGCCAGCAGCTCTGCGGCATAAGCCACGACATCCTGCGGCGCGCAGGGTTCATCATCCGCCACATTATAAGCGCGGCCCGGATTGGGCTTGGCAATGGCGGCCACCAGCACCGTGGCGATATCCTCCACATGAATGCGGCTGAAAATCTGGCCGGGCTTGATAATGCGTTTGGCCGTGCCATCAAGCACCGACAGAAGCTGGTTGCGACCGGGACCATAAATGCCAGCAAGCCTGAAAATATGCGCGTGTTTTGAAGCCCAGTCTCCTTCAGCGTTACAGCGCCTGTGCCCGCGCTCGGTGTTCGGCGTGAGCGGCGTCTCCTCGCTGACCCAGGCGCCGCCATGATCGCCGTAGACACCGGTGGTCGAGAGATAGGCCAGCCAGTTGATGTTTGAGAGATCGTTGCCATGATGGCGAAACACCGGATCACCCTCAGCGCCGGGCGGCACGGAGATGACGACATGGGTGACGCCGTTAAAACTCTCTCCCGGCAGAGCCGCGCTGCCATCGAAAACCAGACCCCGATATCCCAAGCCCGCAATCGCAGCCGCACCCGCAGCACTCCGGCTCGTCCCCGTAATCCGCCACCCCTGCCCCGCCAACCGCGCCGCCAGCGCCTTCGCTGAAAAGCCGAGGCCGAAACAAAACAGGTGATTCATGGCAATCGCCATCTTTTTTTTCCTCCCCCCCTTGCGGGGGAGGTGTCATGCGCAGCATGACGGAGGGGGCCTTGGCCGCAAGCTCCGCTCCTCGCGGCAAGGCCCCCCACCGGCGCTTCGCGCCACCTCCCCCGCCAGGGGGGGAGGAAAGTCAGGACGTTGCCCATTCGGATTTCACGATTTTGTCCGGCTCACCTGGAAATTTCTGGGCTTTCAGTCGCGCGAAATGTTCCCGGCTCGCCAATCGAGACAACGCCCAGACAGCCATGGCGCGAACAAACGGCGAGGCGTGGCTCAGGTGTTGCTCAACATGCGGCAGCAATGTCTCATCGCTGCTGTTGCCGGCCGCAATGAGCACGTTGCGCAGGAAACGGGTGTGGCCGATGCGTTTGAGGGGTGAGACCGAAAATTTCTTGCGGAAGGCAACCTCGTCAAGCTGGAGAAAATCCGAAAGTGATGGCGCCACGAGATCATTGCGCGCTTGCAGTTTAATCTCCGTGGCCGAACGCGCATATTTGTTCCACGGGCACACCGCCAGACAATCATCGCAACCAAAAATGCGGTTGCCCATCGCGGCCCGGAATTCGCGCGCGATATGCCCCGCATGTTCAATGGTAAGATAGGAAATGCAGCGCCGCGCATCAAGCTGATAGGGCGTGGGAAATGCCTTGGTTGGGCAGATGTCGAGGCAAGCGCGGCAGGTTCCGCAATGATCACTCTCAGGCACATCATAAGGCAGTTCAGCCGTTGTCAGAATGGCGCCGATAAAAAACCACGAGCCAAGCTCACGCGACACCAGATTGGTATGCTTGCCCTGCCAGCCAAGGCCAGCCTGTGCTGCCAGTGGTTTCTCCATGAGGGGCGCCGTATCGACAAACACCTTCACTTTTGTTTTGGCCCGGTGTTCCAGCCATTGCGCCAGGCGCTTGAGCTTGCCCTTCATCATCGCGTGATAGTCGCGGCCCAGCGCATAGACCGAAATGACGCCAGTACTGCGCTCCGCAAGGCGGGCCATGGGATCAAGCGCAGGCCCGTAATTGAGCGCCAGCATGATGGCTGATTTCGCCTCGGGCCACATGGCGGTGGGGCGTTCACGCCGGGGCGCTGTCTCTTCAAGCCAGTCCATCTCGCCGTGATAGCCCATGGCGATGAAATGCTTGAGCCGTGCCGCCAGTTGCGGATCGCCTTGCGCAGGTGCCACGCGGATCGCGTCAAAGCCTTCCTCAAATGCGCGTTGTTTCAAGGTTTCGACCAGGTTCGCCACGGTCAGAAATCAAGATTTGCGTAATGCGGCGACGGCGGCAGGCCGCGAACCGCATCGCTCAGCAGGGGGCGGAAAGACGGCCTTGATTTCAGGCGCTGATACCAGGATTTGACCAGAGGATAATCCGCCCACGGAATATCGCCCAGATAGTCAATGGCCGAAAGATGCGCCGCCGCCGCCAGATCCGCCAGCGAGAGGGCCTCGCCTGCCAGCCACCCGCCCTTGTCGGCAAGCTGCGAGATATAGTCGAGATGGGGCTTGATCCTGGCGGTCGCCAGCCGGATGCGGTGCATTTCCGGCCCGCCGCCCCCTTGGGCAGAGGTGAGAAAACGCCGGGTGATTTTCTCCGTGAGCAAGGGGCCCGAGACCTCGCCGTAAAACTTGTCGTCAAACCAACTCACCAAACGCCGCGCCTCAGCGCGGGCCTCGGCGCTGCCGGGCAGCAGCTTGGCGCCTGCCGTTGTCTCCTCGAGATATTCATTCACCGCGTCGACGCCGCAAATCACCGCAGCGCTGGTTGCCACATAAATCGGCAAGGTGCCCGCTGGATTGAGCGCGCAGATGTCGTGGCTTGGATCCCAGGGAAACTCCTCAATGAGATCAGCGCTTGACCCATATTCGCCCAAAGCCAGCCGCACGCGGCGGCAGAAGGGATCAAGGGAAAAATGAATCAGTGAGGCCATGTTTCTTTCGCGTAAATGTTGCCCTGTCCCGGTGCGCCCTATAAGACGCGAAGCTCTCCGCAGCAAGACGTTTTCGAGAAAGTGACTGGCCCCATGACCTTCGTGCAGATCATCGTCCTGGCCCTCATCCAGGGCATCACCGAGTTTCTGCCAATTTCCTCGTCAGGCCATCTCATTCTGGTGCCTGCATTCACCGGCTGGCCGGATCAGGGCGTGGTCACCGACATGGTCACCAATGTGGGAACACTTGCCGCCGTCATCGTCTATTTCTGGCGCGATGTGCTGTCGATGCTGCGCGGGGTTGTTGATGTGGCAAAACGCCAGGTGACCCGCGATTCACGCCTGATGTTCAATGTGGCGATTGGCACAGCGCCCATCATCGTGGTGGGGCTGCTGCTCAAGGCCACAGGCCTTGACGCCCATATCCGCAGCTCACTGCTGGTGGCGTGCAATTTGATTGTCTTCGGCGTCCTGCTTTATGTGACCGACGCCTATGGCCTGTCAAAGCGCGCCATCACTGACATGGACTGGAAAACCTCGCTGATCATCGGTGTGGCCCAGGCCCTGTCGCTCAGCCCCGGCACCAGCCGTTCAGGTGTCACCATGACAGCCGCGCGCGGCCTTGGCTTTACGCGGCCCGAAGCGGCGCGCTTTGCGTTTCTTCTGTCGATTCCGGCCAATGGCGCTGCATCAGCGCTCATCATCGGCGAGGCGATTGGCAGTGGCGAGAGCATCTCCGGCGCGGTGGTGCTCACCGGTGTGCTCACCTTCTTTGTGGCTCTTGGCACCATCACCGCCCTCATGCGGCTGGTGCGCCACATGAGCTTCCTGCCTTTTGCGGTTTACCGCATCATCCTCGGCGTGGTGCTGATCGCCATGATCTATTCCGGCACGGTGAACTGACCGGCCCTGCGGAAGCGGTAGAGATAGGCCGGCACAATGCCGGCAATGCCGGAAGAGGTTATGCCCAATCCGCCAAGGGTGCGCTTTTCAGCCTTGGCCTCGGCGCTGACAATGTTGTCGGTTTTCAACATCTCCACCTGATCGGTGGTGAGCAAGGGCTTGGGCAAGAGCCCCAGAACCATGGCCTGCAACCGGGCAATGCCCCACGGCACTGGCACCAGCCAGCGCTTGCGCCCCACCGTATCAAGGGTGAACTGCATAAGCTGCTTGAAGCTCAATTCCTCCGGGCCGCCAAGTTCATAGGTCCGACCATCGGCCACACCCCGGTCAATGAGCCGCGCCATGGCTTCAGCTACATCGCCCACAAACACCGGAGCGAATTTGGTTTCCCCGCCGCCAATCAGCGGCAACGCCGGGGCAAACCGGCTCATTGCGGCAAAGCGGTTGAAGAAATCATCTTCGGGGCCAAACACAATCGAAGGCCGGATGATGATGGCACCCGGAAACTGCGCCCGTGCCCGCACCTCGCCTTCAGCTTTCGAGCGGCCATAGACGCTTGTTGACGTGGCCGAAGCCCCAATCGCCGACATCTGGATAAACACCGCAGCCCCGGCTGCGCGCGCCGCCTTGGCCGCAGCCTCAGCCCCAAAACTCTGCACCGCCGCAAAACTCTGCGCTCCCGAGGCGTAAAGCACCCCTGGCAGATTGACCACGCCGCAAGCCCCCGCACAGGCCGCCGCCAGCGAGGCCGGATACCGCACATTGGCCTGCACCGCCATGATCTGCCCCGGATTGCCCAAATGCACCACATGCCCCGCAAGATCAGGCCGCCTGCAAGCAATGCGAATTCGGTATCCCCGCCTGGCCAACGCCCGCGCCAAATGCCGGCCAACAAAACCAGACCCGCCGATGATGGTGATGAGTTTTTCTGAGGGTTGAGATGTCACGTGGTGTTTCCCTGGTTGGATAGTCGGGTGTTTAGCGCCAGAAATCCTGCCATGCAAAACTGTTCTGAGCACGGACCTGCCGTGTCTCAATTATTGGACGCAATTCAGAACATCTATAACTCTGCAACAATAGCAGCTTCGTAGACGCGCGGGGGCGGCAAATTGCTCGGCGAGGTGAATGCCAGCGCGATTTGGTCGATGGTGGACGTCATTTGGCCACCAAACTCAAGCGCGCGTATGCTTCCTTCGGCCCCGGGCGGGCCCACATCATACCAGCGGATCGTCACGGCTCCCGGCTGCATGTGAATAGGGTTGAGTTTGCCGCCCAGCCTCTCCATGATTTTTTCATAAACTGGTTTGGGGCAGACAAAGAACAGGCCTTTCTGACAAAGGGGCTCCTGCCGCAGCACATGGCCCTTATAGATGATCTGAGGCAGGATGCGCTTGTTCAC
>JANOTU010000456.1:0-1839 GCA_031416515.1 Hyphomicrobiales bacterium | reverse complement strand
GCTCTTTGTGAAGGCGGCCTGCGCGCCTGTGTTGTCCGGGACGCCAATCCCGACCCCTGTATCGCAGGGGCGGCGCCAGAATAGCACGGGCGGCGCGCACGCGGAAGCCATGGGCTGCAGGCGCCTTCCGGGGGTGGGTGATGCGTCGGCCCTGCTCATGACACCACCACGCCCATGCACTTGGCATAGGCCACCACCTGGGGCAAGTGATCCAGCGTGCGCAACTGGCCACGCACGTTGACGCTATAGGCCGCGCGGCCAAAGTCGTTTGTGATGCGGTGCAGTTCAATGCCTTGCAGCGCCAGCTGCGCCTGCAGCGTGGTGAAGGTTTTGTCTTCGAGATTCGCCATCTCAGGCAGGACGTGTACAGCGTGCATTTCCATCATGGTCTCCAGGGTGAAGGCCAAGCGGCGACCGGGCAGCCGTCTATCCCGACCCAGGGTTGCGTGTAGGCCACCAGGCCGGCCACGTGTTCTTGTGCGAACTGCAGAACCAGGCGCTGATCCGATGCGCTCGTGAACTGACTTGCCGCCAGGTCCACGAGTTTCTCGATCCACCGCAACTCGCGTGCTATGTGCAGTAGCTCTGCAGCACCCTGCGTTGGCTGTTCGGGCGTCACTGCGGACGCACGATGCAAGGGAAACTGCGACGCGCTCATGCTGTCTGCCGCTCGGTTCAGCCGCCACCGCTGACTTGGTAGAGCCGCTCAAGTTCACGGGCCAACGCCTCGGCCTCGGCGCGACCGGGGGCAATGACGGAGTACGAGCGCGGGCCGAAGTTGAAGACGATGGGGGTGCCGCCGGGTGCGGCAGTTGCTGGCGCTGCAGCAGGTGCCCGCAGCGGCGTCGGCGCCGGTGCTGGCTGCGGCACTGGCGGCCGGAAGTTCGGGTTGTTGGGGTACAGCGCCGCAAATTCGCTGCGCACCCTTTCGACCTCGCCTTGCGGGTTTGCGGCAGCTTGGCTGCGGCGCGCCGCAGCCTAGGGCTTCAGATCCCACACACCCAGGCCGAAAGGCCCTTCGCCCCGGCGCGCGGTGTTGAAGAACCAATCCCCACTGTTGTCCGGCGGGTCGAGCTGGCCACTGCTCGTGCGTGTTATGCCGCCATTGGGTGTGCTTCGGATCAGGTTGCCGAAACTGTCGATGGGCTTCAAGCCGTTGACCTTGTTGGCTTCGCCGCCCGGGTCGCGCACACCAAAGTTAATACCGTCTTGGCTGGGCCCACCCAGGCTGCCCAGCACGGGGCCATTGCGCAGCTTCGCCAATGCGGCGTCCTGCCGCTGTATCGAATTCGAGTTCTCACCCCGTGCTTCGGTGTTCTCCCGCACCGCCTTGGTGTCGCGTTCGGTGGCACCCGCATTCGAGCCGATGGCTGACCCGTACTCTTCGCGAGCGGATTTCCCAGCGCGCAGGTTGGCCACCTCTTCGCGCTTGCCAGCATTAGATTCATTCTGTGCTGCCGTCTCAAGGACCGACGCAAGAAGCACCTTGCGCCGGGTCTCAATCTCAAGCTGTTTCTCCGCAGTCAGCAACCCGCTGGCACGTAGGTTCTTCTCCGCCGTGTCCAGCTCGCGCAGGCCGGCTTCAGCTTCCTGCCGCTTGAGGCCGAGGCCCAGCGCGCCAATCCTGAGCTCGAGCTCGCGGACGCGAATGTTTGCCTGTCGGGCAGCGGTCTCGTTGCCTTGCTCCTGCGCGCGGCGTTCGGCGTTTTTCGTTTGCTCCAACTGCAACTGCAGGCCAGCCTTTGCCAACTCGGCATCAGCCCGGAGCAGCTTGAGGTTGCGTTCAAGGGCTTCGCTCACGTCGTCTATCGCGTCGCGCAGCAGGCCCTTGGCTTTGGC
>JANOTU010000455.1:0-5845 GCA_031416515.1 Hyphomicrobiales bacterium | reverse complement strand
TATCCGCCGTGCCGATGGTTCGGTGATCCGTTTTGATCGCAATGCGGCGGTGTTGATCAATGCGCAGGGCGAGCCGGTGGGGACCCGTATTTTCGGACCCGTACCGCGCGAACTGCGTGCCAAGAACCAGATGAAGATTATATCACTTGCGCCGGAGGTGCTGTGATGGCGGTGAAACTGAAAATCAAGAAGGGTGACAAAGTTATTGTCATCACCGGCAAGGACAGGGGCAAGCTGGGCGAAGTCGTCCGCATGATCCCCACCGAAAACCGGGCCGTGGTGCGTGGTGTCAATCTCGCCAAGCGCCACACCAAGCAGACAGCGGCCCAGGAAGGCGGCATCGTCAGCAAGGAAATGCCGATCCAGGTGTCGAACCTGGCTTTGCGCGACCCCAAGGACGGCAAGCCAACCCGCGTCGGATACAAGTTACTGGCTGACGGCAAGAAAGTGCGTGTCGCCAAGCGTTCGGGAGAAGTGATCGATGGCTAAGGATGAGGCAAAGAAGCCGGCGGGTAAGCCCGCTGACCCGAAGGTCGAGGCCAAGAAAGCCAAGGCTGAGAAGAAGGCAGCTCCTCCCAAGGCTCCAGCCGTTCAGGAAGCTCTTCCGGCTGGCTATGTGCCGCGCCTGCGCAAGCTCTATGATGAGGTCATTCGTGAGAAACTCACCAAGGAGTTTGGCTACACGAATATCATGCAGGTGCCGAAGATCACCAAGATCGTCCTGAACATGGGCATTGGTGAAGCCACCCAGGATTCGAAACTGGTGCAGGTTGCAACCGCCGAACTCGAGAAGATCGCAGGCCAGAAGGTCGTCGTGACCAAGGCCCGCAACGCCATCGCGCAGTTCAAGATTCGCGAGAACCTGGCGATTGGCGGTAAGGTCACATTGCGCAAGGTGCGCATGTACGAGTTTCTCGACCGCCTGATCAACATCGCGCTGCCGCGCGTCCGCGACTTTCGCGGTCTCCCGGACCGGAGCTTTGATGGTTATGGCAACTACGCTTTCGGCATCAAGGAACATATCGTGTTCCCGGAGATCGATTACGACCGCATCGAGAGAATCTGGGGCATGGATGTGATCATCTGCACATCGGCCAGGACAGACGCTGAGGCGCGCGCCCTGATCGATGCATTCAACTTCCCGTTCCGCAAGCCCGCCCGCAAGGCTGCGTGAGCGGACAACGAAACTGATTTAGGCTGAGGTAAAGCCCATATGGCGAAGACAAGCTCGGTAGAAAAGAACAACCGCCGCCGCAAGATGGTGAAGCAGTATGCTGGCAAGCGTGCGCGGTTGAAGGCGATCATTCAGAACAAGACGACTCCCATGGAAGAGCGTTTTGCAGCCCAACTGAAGTTGACCGAAATGCCGCGTAACTCGGCCAAGACCCGTATCCGCAACCGGTGTGAGATCACGGGCCGTGCACGTGCCTACTATCGTAAATTAAAGATGTCGCGTCTGGCGCTTCGCGAGATGTCCAACCAGGGTCTTATCCCTGGCATGGTCAAGTCGAGCTGGTAACGGATACGGACTTCAGGAGAGAAGAATGAGTGTGAATGATCCGATCGGCGACATGCTCGCTCGCATCCGGAATGCGCATGAGAGGGGCAAGACCAAGGTCTCCATGCCGCACTCCAAGCTGCGTGAGAATGTGTTGCACGTGCTGCAGGACGAGGGCTTCATCCGCGGTTACGCCGTGGTGCAGCAGGGCAACAACAAAGCTGACATCGAAGTCGAGTTGAAATATTTCGACGGGGCTCCGGTTATTCGCGAACTCAGCCGCATTTCGAAACCGGGCCGCCGTGTTTATGTTTCCGTGGCGAGCCTGCCGACGGTCTACAACGGTCTCGGTATTTCGATCCTGTCGACGCCCAAGGGTGTGATGTCCGATGCGGACGCGCGCGCTCAGAACGTCGGCGGCGAAGTCCTCTGCACCGTATTCTGAGGTAACGGACAATGTCTCGTATCGGTAAGAAATCAGTTCCCGTTCCGACCGGCGTTACGGTCAATCTCGCGGGCGCCAATGTCTCGGTCAAGGGTCCGAAGGGGGAGCTCAATTTCATCCTCACGGATCAGGTCATCGCCAGCATGGAAGCAGGCGCGGTCAAGGTTGATCCGAAGGACAAATCAAAACTGTCGCGCTCCGCCTGGGGCATGTCGCGCACCATGATCTCGAACATGATCACCGGTGTGACGGCTGGCTACTCGAAGACGCTGGAGATCTCGGGCGTGGGTTATCGCGCCGCCGTGCAGGGCAAGGTTCTGCAGCTGGCGCTCGGTTACAGCCACGACATCAACTATCCGATTCCCGAGGGTATCGAGATCAAGACGCCGAAGCCCACGGAAATCGTGATCACCGGCATCGACAAACAGCGCGTCGGGCAAGTTGCTGCGGAGATCCGCGACTTCCGCGGTCCAGAACCCTACAAGGGCAAGGGCGTGAAGTATGCAGGCGAATATATCTTCCGCAAGGAAGGCAAGAAGAAGTAACAGGTGATGGCCATGGCTACGAAATCTCAAGGACTCCGCAAAACCCGCGTGCGCAAGGCGCTGGCGGCGCGCGGCTCGCTGCGTCCCCGGCTGTCGGTGTTCCGCTCCAGCAAGAATATCTATGCGCAGGTGATCGATGACGCCAAGGGCGTGACGGTTGCCGCTGCATCGAGCCTCGAAAAAGACTTGAAGGGTGCGATCAAGACCGGCGCCGACAAGGCTGCCGCGGCGGCGATCGGAAAACTCATTGCCGAACGGGCGATCAAGGCCGGCATCAAGGATGTCGTCTTCGACCGTGGCGGCTACCACTACCACGGGCGCGTCAAGGCGCTCGCCGATGCGGCCCGCGAGGGCGGTTTGAATTTCTAATTTCTCCGACGAACGATAGGCGGAAAGCAATATGGCTAAGGAACGTTCCGAGCGCGATCGCAAGGACCGCGATAATCGGGAAGACCGTGACGGCGAGTTCATTGACAAGCTGGTTCACATCAACCGCGTCGCCAAGGTAGTAAAGGGCGGCAAGCGTTTTGGCTTTGCCGCGCTCGTCGTGGTGGGCGACCAGAAAGGCCGTGTTGGCTTTGGTCATGGCAAGGCCCGCGAAGTGCCGGAAGCTGTGCGTAAAGCCACCGAAGCCGCAAAGCGCGGCCTGATCCGTGTGCCGCTGCGCGAAGGCCGCACGTTGCATCACGACATCGACGGGCGCTGGGGTGCAGGCAAGGTCACGCTGCGCACCGCTCCTCCCGGAACGGGTTTCATCGCCGGTGGCCCGATGCGCGCGGTTTTCGAATCCGTGGGCATGGCGGACGTCGTCGCCAAGTCGAAGGGATCTTCAAATCCTTACAACATGGTACGCGCCACGTTTGATGCGCTCAAGAAACAGACCAGCCCGCGCGCCGTAGCCTCGCGCCGTGGCAAGAAGGTCTCGGATGTGCTCCGCCGCCGTGGCGGTGAAGCCGCTGTCGCAGAATAAGCAGAGGAAGCTGGATCATGGCGAAAGATAAGACGACCGTCACGGTCAAGCAGGTCTCAAGCCCGCAGCGCCGGCCCTCCGAGCAGCGCGCAACGCTGGTTGGCCTGGGTTTGAACAAGATGAACAGGACCTCCACGCTGGAAGATACGCCTTCCGTGCGGGGCATGATCGCCAAGGTCGCGCACCTCGTGCGTGTGGTGGAATAAGGAACGACGCCATGAAGCTCAATGAGATCGCCGACAATCCCGGCGCCAAGCACACCAAGAAGCGCGTCGGCCGCGGCATTGGCTCCGGACTGGGAAAGACCGCGGGCCGCGGCGGCAAAGGCCAGACGGCTCGCAAGGGCGGAGCCAAGGCCGGCTTCGAAGGCGGCCAGATGCCAATCTATCGCCGCTTGCCCAAGCGCGGCTTCAACAAGCCCAACCAGGTGGCTTACAACGAAGTGAACCTGTCCAGGGTTCAGGCAGCCATTGATTCGAAGAAGCTTGATGGCTCGGTACCTGTGACCTCAGCGGCTCTGTTGGCCGCTGGCGTGATTTCGGCTCCGCTGGGTGGCGTTCGCCTGCTCGGCATGGGTGAGATCAAGGCCAAGTTGAATTTCGAAGTCTATCACGCGACGGCAAGTGCCATCGCCACGGTTGAAAAGGCCGGCGGCACCGTGAAGATGCTGAAGCCGGTGGAAGCGCCTGCCGAAACCAAGTAGGCTTGCAGGCGCGAACTTCGGGCCCCACATGATGGGGCCCGGGGGAACTTAGCGCGAGGACGATAGAATGGCATCTGCCGCGGAACAACTTGCAGCAAATCTGAACTTTGGCGCCCTTGCCAAGTCGGAAGATCTGAAGAATCGCATCTGGTTCACGCTCGGTGCCCTGATCGTTTACCGCCTCGGCAGCTACATCCCGATTCCCGGCGTCGATGCTGCCGAATTGGCAAAATTTGCTGCACAGAATACATCGGGCATCCTCGGCTGGGTCAACAACCTGGCCGGTGGTGCCTTGGGCCGCATGGCGATCTTCGCCTTGAATATCATGCCCTACATTTCGGCCTCGATCATCATTCAGCTGATGTCGTCGGTCTCGCCGCATCTTGAAGCGCTCAAGAAGGAAGGCGAGCAGGGCCGCAAGAAGATCAACCAATATACCCGCTACGGCACGGTGTTTCTCGCGGCACTGCAGGCTTATGGCATTTCCGTGGGTCTGGAGGGCCAGCCTGGCCTTGTCGTCGATCCAGGCATGTTCTTCCGCCTCTCCACCGTGATCACGCTGACCGGCGGCACGGTGTTCCTGATGTGGCTGGGTGAACAGATCACCGCGCGCGGCATCGGTAACGGTATTTCGCTCATCATCTTCGCCGGCATCGTCGCCAATCTGCCGAGCGGCATCGCCGGTCTTCTCGAAATGGGCCGCACTGGCCAGGTATCGACCTTCGTGATCCTCGGGATTATCATCATGGCTATAGCCGTAATCGCCTTCATCGTGCTGGTGGAGCGGGCCCAGCGGCGGTTGTTGATTCAGTATCCGAAGCGCCAGGTCGGCAACAAGATGTTCCAGGGCGAAAGCTCGCACATGCCGCTGAAGCTCAATACCAGCGGCGTTATTCCGCCGATCTTTGCGTCCTCGCTGCTGCTGCTGCCGATCACGGTTGCCAATTTCACCAGGGGGCAGGGGCCTGACTGGCTGAATACGCTCACCGCCATGCTCGGTCATGGCCAGCCGTTGTTCCTGGCGCTCTACGCGGCGCTCATCATTTTCTTCGCCTTCTTCTACACTTCGATCATGTTTAATCCGAAAGAGACGGCGGACAACCTGAAGAAATCGGGCGCTTTCGTCCCCGGCATCCGCCCCGGCGAGCAGACCGCGCGCTACCTGGAAAAGATCCTCACGCGGCTCACGCTTGCCGGCGCGGTCTACGTCACGGCGGTGTGCCTGCTGCCCGAGTTCCTGATCCTGCGCTGGAACGTGCCGTTCTACTTCGGTGGCACGTCGCTGCTGATCATCGTCGTCGTGACGATGGATTTCATGGCCCAGGTGCAGGCCTACGTGATGACGCACCAGTACGAAAGCCTGCTGAAAAAGGCCAGCTTCAAGGGCGGCCTGCCGGCCCGATAGAGAAAAAGGAAACGACTCATGAAAGTCATGGCTTCAGTGAAGAAGATCTGCCGCAAGTGCAAGATCGTGCGGCGTAAAAGGGTCGTGCGCGTGATTTGCACGGATCCGCGTCATAAGCAACGTCAAGGTTGATAAGACCTTGACATTATTGATATAATTTCAGGTTCTCCGGAAGAAAACTGACATGGCTCGACTTGCAGGCATCAACATCCCCAATCACCAGCACGCCGGCATCGCGCTCACCGCGATCTACGGCATCGGCCGCTCGCGCGCGGCCAC
>JANOTU010000454.1:0-9079 GCA_031416515.1 Hyphomicrobiales bacterium | reverse complement strand
CATATTCCCTTGCCCGCAGATATATTCCGTGGACGGCGCAATTCGAGCGGACACGCGCTGTGGGACGATGCCACCCGCGCGCAACTGAACGCTGGCATTGCGCGTGAACTGGAAAGGCCCTTCGTAGCCGGAGAGCCGGGTGGCATACGGCGCGACATCGCTTCGCCGCACGACAGCAGCATGGTGATCGGCAGCGTTTATGAGGCTGATGACAAGGCCGTCGCCCACGCCGTGACAACCGCCGCCGCAGCACAGCATGACTGGGACCGCAAGGGCGGCGACTCCCGCGCCGCAATTCTGGAGCGCGCCGCTGACCTCTTTGAAGCGGGCACGCACCGTTTTCTCGCATTATTGGCGCGCGAGGCTGGAAAGACTCTCGACAATGCCGTTGCCGACTTGCGCGAGGCTGTGGATTTCCTGCGCTACTACGCATCGCGCGCCCGCGCTGAATTTTCTGACTCGCTGTATCTCCCCGGTCCCACCGGAGAGCGCAATGAACTCACCCTGCACGGGCGCGGGGTCATCGCCTGCATCTCGCCGTGGAATTTTCCCGTGGCGATTTTCACCGGCCAGGTGGCCGCAGCCCTGGCCGCTGGCAACAGCGTCGTGGCCAAGCCCGCAGAGCAAACCCCGCTCATTGCCCATGAAGCCATAAGGCTTCTGCATCATGCAGGCGTTCCAAAGGCGGTGCTGCATGTCCTCGCGGGCGATGGCGCCCGCATCGGCAAAACCCTGCTCGCCCATCCAGCGCTTGCCGGTGTCGCCTTCACCGGGTCCAACGACACCGCCACCCTCATCAACCGCGCCTTGGCCTCCCGCAGTGGAGCGATCCCGGCGCTCATTGCCGAAACCGGCGGCATGAATGCCATGATTGTTGATTCCTCAGCGCTCCCCGAACAGGTAGTGCGGGATGTGCTGGCGTCGGCCTTTGACAGTGCCGGCCAGCGCTGCTCGGCGGCGCGCATACTTTTTGTGCAGGGCGATATCGCGGGTCGCGTGATTCCCATGCTCAAGGGTGCCATGGCGGAACTCCGCATCGGCGATCCCTTGGATTATGCAACGGATGTGGGACCCGTCATCGACAGCGAAGCCAGAGATACTCTCAACGCCCACAAGGCCCGCATGAAGGCGCAAGCCCAAACCATCATCGATCTGCCACTCGGGACAAACTGCGCGGCGGGAACCTATGTGTCGCCTGCCGCCTATGAGCTGGCTTCGCTTGCGACCCTGACGCGCGAAGTCTTCGGCCCCGTTCTCCACGTCGTGCGTTTTGCCGGGGACCGCATCGCTGATGTTTGCGCAGCGTTGAATGCTACCGGCTACGGGCTGACACTTGGCCTGCACACCCGTATTGAATCGACTGTGGATGAAGTCCGCGCCAACACCCGTGTCGGCAATCTCTACGTCAACCGCAACCAGATTGGCGCTGTGGTGGGAGCGCAACCCTTCGGCGGCGAAGGCCTCTCTGGCACGGGACCCAAAGCCGGGGGGCCGCACTATCTGCATCGGTTTGCTGTGGAGCGCGTGTGTTCCACAGACACAACAGCATCAGGCGGCAATGCAGCGATGATGTCGATGGAAACGTAAGAGCCCTCATCCGTCCTTCGGCCACCTTCTCACATTCGCGAATGCGCGAACGGGAGAAGGCCATCAAATACATCGCCTTCTCCCGTGGCCCTTGCCATGGGAGAAGGTGGCCGAAGGCCGGATGAGGGCTCTTGGCCACATGGTCAACACTCTATTTCTTCCCCTCGCTGCGATAAACAATCCCCCGCTCAACCGCATCGCGCCCAAACTTCTTGCGGAGTTTGTCGACGGCGCGTTCCGCTTTGGCTTGCGCTGCCGCGTGGGTGTCGAGGGTTTCGGTTTCGGGCTGGGGTGCAACGAGAGAGGTGATGCCGACGCCGATCAGCCGGAACGCTTGCCCCGTCGCCTCGCGTTTCAGAAGCGGTGCGGCCGCCTCGAAAATCCGCGCGGCGAGCTGGGTGGGTTCGGTCATTGAAACATTGCGGGTGCGGGATTTGAGATCTGTGGTCTTGAGCTTCAGCACAATGGTTTGGCCCGCCAGGCCTTCACCCTTGGCGCGGCGCGAGACCTTCTCGCTGAGGCGCCAGAGGATGGTTTCAAGTTCGCTGTAGTCGCTGATGTCGCGATTGAAAGTCGTCTCCGCGCTGATGCTCTTGGAGCGGTCATCGGTTGAAACGTTGCGATAGTCCTCCCCGCGCGCAAGATGATAGAGCCTTGCGCCCATGCTGCCATAGCTTTTCATCAGATCAGATTTCTCCATCGCCTGAAGCTGGGCAATGCGGGTGATGCCACCGTGCGCAAGCTGTTCCTGCATGGCCTTGCCGACCCCCCAGATCAGACTCACGGGCTTTGCCGCCAGAAACGCAACGGCCTCGGATCTTCCGAGTACGGAGAATCCACGTGGTTTTTCGAGATCTGATGCAACCTTGGCCAGAGACTTGTTGTAGGACAAGCCCACCGACGCGGTGATCCCCACCTTGGCTGCAATGTTATTGATGAGCTTGGCAAGCGAGAGCGCCGGACTCATGCCGTGCAGGCGCGCGGTGCCGCTGAGATCCAGAAAGGCCTCGTCAATGGAGAGGGGTTCGACCAGAGGTGTCAGCTCCTGCATCAAGGCGCGCACCTCCTGGCCCGCCTTGGCGTATTTCGCCATGTCGGGCGAAATCACCACGGCATCAGGGCAGAGGGCCAGGGCCTTGAACATCGGCATGGCGGATTTCACCCCCTTGATCCGCGCCACATAGCAGGCGGTTGATACAACGCCGCGAACCCCGCCGCCGATAATCACCGGCTTGTCGACAAGCTCCGGACTGTCGCGCTTTTCAACGGAAGCATAAAACGCATCGCAATCAATATGCGCCATCGAGAGTTCGTGGAGTTCCGGATGCCGCACCAGCCGCGGACTGCCGCAGGCGACACAACGCGCAACGCCAGCTTCGGCGGCCCCAAGGCAATCGCGGCAGAATCCGATGTGATCCATCGTCACAAGTTTAGCATGATCTGGAGCTGCGAGCGAATGAGGCCCGTTACATGCGGCTTGGTTACAACGGCGTGCCGGTCAGTCGGTAGCAGGCGGCATCGATTTCGGCGGGAGCGACGTTTTCCGATTCGGCGAAGATCAGAAGCAAGGGCTGATCGCTGCGCAAGTAGTCGAGAACTCCGCCAAGAAACGCGCGCTCTCCGGCCCCGGAGCGAATTTCATCAGGACCAAGTCCCGTGATGGCCATGAATCGGCTGAGCCTTTCCCCATCTGCGGCAAGAAATGCCAATGCTTTCAAAGCAATAACTTCTGAATTCGGAGATGAAACCTGATGGGTTCTTAACATGGCAGAAGCAATAGTCCATTCATCTCAATAGCAAAGCAAGAACTTGCCCAAATAAATTGTGGTTATACTGTCGGAAACGCACTAAGTAAACGATCGAGTTGAAATTTGCTTTGATAACGGCTGGTATGCTCCAGCAAGCGAGGATTGTAACAGAGGTGGTTTTTCCGGTTGCAGGTTCAAAGTCCCAGGAAGCACGCGGTGCTGCCGCGGCTGTTCCCAAGCGCGTCCTCGTGGTCGAGGACAACGAACTCAATATGAAACTGTTCAATGACTTGCTTGAGGCCAGCGGTTACACGGTGATCAAGACCCGGGATGGTCTCTCCGCCCTTGATCTGGCCCGCGAACACATGCCGGACTTAATTCTGATGGATATCCAGTTACCGGAAGTTTCCGGTATCGAAGTCACCAAATGGCTCAAGGAGGATGATGAGCTGAAGTCCATTCCGGTCATCGCCGTCACCGCCTTCGCCATGAAGGGTGACGAACAGAAATTCCGCGAGGGCGGCTGCGAGGCCTATATGTCGAAACCCATTTCGGTGGTTGGTTTTCTGCAGACCATCGATCATTTCCTGAAACGCCCGCAATGACCGCCCGAGTGCTTGTTGTTGATGACAACCTGCCCAATGTAAGGCTGCTCGAAGCCAAGTTGGCGGCGGAATATTTCGAGGTCGTCACCGCCATGAACGGCGTTGATGCCCTGGAGGCGGTGGAGCGCAGCTCGCCAGACATCATTCTGCTTGATGTGATGATGCCGGGGATCGACGGCATCGAAGTGTGCAAGCGGATCAAGGCCAACCCGCTGACGCTGCATATTCCCGTGGTCATGGTGACGGCCCTGGATCAGCCAGAGGACCGGGTGCGCGGGCTTGAAGCGGGTGCTGATGATTTTCTCACCAAGCCTGTCAATGATATCGCCTTGTTCAGCCGCGTCCGGAGCCTTGTTCGCCTCAAAATGCTGACTGATGAGTTGCGCCACCGCTCGGTGAGCGCTGGCAGCCTAGGCTTGAGCGGGCTTGATCTCTTGCAAAGCTCCAGCACGCAAGGCAGGGTTCTGATTGTTGAAAACCGCGCCTCGCAGGCCGAGCGCATGCGCGCGGCGTTGGCCAGCATCCACCAAGTTACGATTGCGGAAAACCAGCAAGCAGCGTTGGACCTGGCAAATGGGCAGCCTGAGCCTTTCGAACTTTTTGTGGTTAATCTCGACATGGAAGGCGTTGATACGCTGCGCCTTTGCTCGCAATTCAAGTCTCTGGAGCGCACGCGCCAGACGCCAATTCTTATTGTTGTGGGGCCGGATGACCAGCCGCGCTTGCTGCGGGCGCTGGACATCGGCGTCAATGATTATCTGGTGCGGCCGATTGATCGCCAGGAATTCATCGCCAGGGTCAACACCCAGGTACGGCGATGCCGCTACGCCGAACAACTCCGCCTCTCCGTTCAATCTTCAATGGAGTTGGCAGTGAGAGATCCCCTGACGGGCCTCTTCAACCGCCGCTACATGGAGATCTGTCTCGCAGGCCTGATCGAGAATTCGGTGATGCAGGGCAGGCCGGTTTCGATTCTTGCCATTGATGTGGATAATTTCAAGCCGGTCAACGACAGCCATGGCCATGCTGTGGGTGACCAGGTTTTGCAGGAGCTGGCGGCGCGCATGAAGTTAACCGTGCGCGGCTCCGATGTCGCCTGCCGCACCGGTGGCGAAGAGTTTGTGGTCGTGCTGCCCGACACTGAAATTGACACGGCCGAAAGGATCGGCGAGCGCATTCGCACGAATGTTTCCGCCGAGCGTTTCAATGTCGGCATAGAAGGCGGTCTTGGCATTACGATTTCTGTTGGTGTTGCGTGCCACAAAGGGGCGGGCGGCTCAGTCGGAGAACTCCTGAAGCGAGCTGACGAGGCGCTGTATCAAGGCAAGCGCGAAGGGCGGAACCGCGTTGTCCTCGCAGGCGATTGAGCCCATGGCGGATGCTGTTTCTGAAACGAAACCCGGTCGCTGGGGTCGGCGCGGCACGGTTGGCGCCACGATCGCTGGCTTGCTGGGCTTTGAAAATGTATCCCGGCGTTTTGGCGCGGCCCATGCCGTCAGGGAGGTTTCTTTTGATCTGCAACCGGGTGAAATCGCCTGCCTTCTCGGACCATCGGGTTGCGGCAAGACGACGTTGTTGCGCATTGCCGCCGGCATTGACCAGCCAAGCTCGGGCCGGGTTTTGCTGGATGGCCAGGAAATTTCCGGGCCAAAGCGCTTCGTGCCGCCGGAGCGCCGAAACATTGGCTTGATGTTCCAGGATTTTGCCCTGTTCCCGCATCTCTCGATCCTCGACAACGTCGCCTTCGGCCTCAAAGACCTTGGCCGCAGGCAAGCGCTGGATATAGCCCAGCGGGCCCTTGAGCGGGTCGGCCTTGCCGAGTATGCCAGCGCCTATCCTGACAAGCTTTCGGGCGGCGAGCAGCAGCGCGTGGCATTGGCGCGGGCCATTGTGCCGCGCCCGCAGGTCATGCTGATGGATGAGCCGTTTTCTGGGCTGGACCAGCGCCTGCGCGAATCGGTGCGCGGCGAAACCCTGGCGCTGCTGCGCGAAACAAGAGCTTCCTGCCTGATTGTCACCCATGATCCGGTTGAGGCCATGGGCATGGCTGACCGCATCCTGCTCCTGCGCCGGGGCCAGCTTATCCAGATCGGGCCACCCGAAGAACTCTACAATCACCCCGTGGATGTGGACACGGCGCGGTTTTTCTCTGATGCCAATGAATTTCAAGGCCATTCAAGCGGTGGCATGGTGGCAACGCCGCTCGGGATTTTCGTGGCGCCGCCTCACCTTGCCAATCAACCGGTCCTGGTCATGGTGCGGCCACAGGGCATTCGCGTCAGCGCAAATGGGCAAGGCGTTGAGGGCTATGTGCTGGAAAGCCGTTTTGAGGGCGATGACGCCCGGTGCAGCATCCAGCTTGAAGGCCTGGAAAACCCCGTTCTGGCCCGCGTTCCCGCCAAATCCGCGCCGCAAAGGGGTGCTACCGTTCGTTTTGGCGTTGATCCGCAGCACATTCTGCTCTTCCCAAGGACAGCGAACGGCACCATATAGGCCCCGAGCGCTAAGCTTTGTTGCAGCACTTGCGGGTTTCTGCGATATAGCGCCATCAAATCGAACAGGAGTTAGAGTTATGGGTGGATTATCAATTTGGCATTGGGCGCTGGTCATTGTTGTGATCATGCTGCTGTTTGGCCGCGGCAAGATTTCGGATCTCATGGGCGATGTCGCCAAGGGCATCAAGAGCTTCAAGAAAGGCATGGCCGACGACGAGCCGACCATTGCGGACGCGAAAACGGCGGAGCAGATCAAGGCTGAGTCCGAAAAGATCAAGAGCTAAGGCCGCGAGCCTCTCATGTTTGACTTCGGCGTCGGTTACACCGAGATGTTCCTTATTGCCGTGGTGGCGATGGTTGTCATCGGCCCCAAGGAATTGCCGCGCGTGCTGCGCACCTTTGGCAAGACCATGGCCAAGGTCAGGGGCATGGCGCGGGAATTCCAGGGCCATCTTGATGGCGCTATCCGCGAGGCGGGCCTTGAAGATGTCAAGAAAGACCTGGCGTCCCTGAAAGACATCGGCAACATCGAGCCCTCCAGGAAAGCCGCAGCCGTGAAGCTTCCCGACAATGACTTCGCCAAATATTTTGGCGAGCCGGGCGCTTCATGAGCAAGACCGATATCGACGCCTCCGAAGCACCCCTGATCGAGCACCTGATCGAACTCAGGAAGCGGCTGATGGTGTGCGTCATCGGGTTTGTTGTGGCTTTCATCGTCAGCTTTTTCTTCTCGTCTGATATTCTCTACTATCTCGTCCTGCCCTTCGCCTGGGGCACTGACAGCGAGGTCAAGCTGATCTCGATCAAATTGCTGGGCGTGTTTCTGGTGAAACTCAAAATTGGCTTTTTCGGCGGGTTGTTCATTGCCTTTCCGCTGATCGCCATCCAGATTTACCGCTTTGTGGCGCCTGGCCTCTATTCCAATGAACGCAACGCTTTTCGGCCCTATCTCATGGCCACGCCGTTCTTTTTTGTGATGGGGGCGTCGCTGGTTTATTTCTTCCTGCTGCCCACAGCCATTGGATTTTTCTATTCGTTGGCCGCTGGCACCGGCACGGAAGGGCAGGGCGGCATTGATCTTACCCCTGATATCGAATCCTATCTCGATTTCGTCATGATGCTGATCCTGGCCTTCGGCCTGTGTTTCCAGTTGCCGGTGATCCTCACGCTGCTTGGCCAGATTGGCGTTGTTTCATATGAGCAACTCAAGAATGGCCGGAAATTCGCCATTGTCGGCGTCTTCATCATTGCCGCTGTGCTCACGCCGCCTGACCCCATATCACAAATCGCCATGGCAGTGCCGCTGGCGCTGCTTTACGAAGTTTCGGTCCAGGCAGTGCGTTTCCTGGAATTCCGCCGCAAGAAGGCGGACGCCGCGCGGGATCTGGTGACCTGAATTTAATCCTTGACAGCGTACGGTGAATGGGCTATATACGGCTATTCTCCAAAACTCCGTGAGCGCAAGGCCCTTTGAAAGAAGGGTATCGCTGAAATCCAATTGGCTGGCGCCATGGTGCAACACGGGGGTTGAGAATTGTCAAACCAACTGCACGGGGCCTGGATAACGCGCCAGCATGGAATCGTTTGTCAACAGGGTGATGCCTTCAACAACTGCCTGGGCAAGAAGCAGGCGGTCGAAGGGGTCTTTGTGGATGGGCGGCAGGTTGCTGGTCGCCATTGCATGTTCGCTGCTGATGGCAAGTTCAATGACACCGTTGTTCAAGAACCCACGGCGCAAGGTTCGCACGTCCACTGCGAATTCGTCCCGGCCCCGCACGCATTTGATAGCGATTTCCCAGAGGCATGCAGCGCTCAAGAACAGCTCGTTTTCCGAGTCTTCGATAAGGGCGCGCGCTTCCAATGGGAGTCTTTTCTGTTCGCCCGCCGCCCACAGCAGAAGATGGGTATCAAGAAGCAGCTTCACTCTTTGCTGCCGTAGAACATTTCCTCAATTTCGTCTTTGTACATCTCGTTGAAGTTGTCTGGCACCTTAAACTGGCCTTCCATGAAGCCCAGCCGCCGCTTCTGTCCAGTGGCAGGGGGATCAATCGCCTCGACCTTGACCATGGGTTTTCCGGCCTTGGCGATGATGAAGGGCTCGCCTTTGGCGGCTTTTTCGATGAGCCGCGAGAGGTGGGTCTTGGCCTCGTGGATGTTGACCGTCAGCATGATGGCTCCATTAAACTAAGTCCGGTTAGTTTAGTTTGGTGCGGGCCGCTTTGCAACGGTGATTTGGCCCCCTATAGAGAGGTCAAATCAAGGAATCATCACCATGCACGATATCAAGGCCATCCGCGATAATCCGCAAGGTTTCGACCAGGGGCTGGCGCGGCGGGGACTGGGGCCGTTGGCCAAAGGCCTTATGAAGATCGACGCGGAGAAGCGCGACTTCATGCAGAAACTTCAGGATGCGCAGGCGCGGCGCAATGGGCTTTCCAAAGAGGTGGGTGAAGCGATGAAGGCGGGCGACAAGCCCCGCGCCGAGGCGCTCAAAGCGGAGGTTGCCGGGCTCAAGGAGTTTCTGACGGCTGGCGAAGAAGGCGAGCGCCAGCTTACGCTGAAACTGGCTGAAGCGCTTTCTGTCATCGCCAATATTCCGCTCGACGATGTGCCTGATGGCGTGGACGAGAGCGGCAATGTGGAG
>JANOTU010000453.1:0-5120 GCA_031416515.1 Hyphomicrobiales bacterium | reverse complement strand
TCGTCAGGCTCAACGCCAAAGCCCGCGATGTCAGGAAGGCCCATGCCGAAGCCCTGTCAAAGCAGAATGGAGGCGCCGCCGCCTGAGCGGCTGAATCAGGATTGATAGAAACCGGTGTCGCCCACCGGTTTCCATGCTCTTTCGCGGTCATCGGCTTCCCAGCCTGCACCGCACGGGAAAGCTACATGCTCTTTGTCCAAATATCCACCTTTGGATCCGCCCGCACGTCCGCTGATCAGCCGGGCGATGACGGCAAGCACCGAATTTTCAACGCACCAGCGCAAAAACCGGCTTGACAATCCAGATAGTCGCTCCAACTTCGTTGGAGAGGGGAGCGTTGAGAGACTTCCCCTCGCCGTTGCAGCCGAGGGCGTGGATATTGAAAAACTCTCCATCACCGGCCTTGAGCCGGTGGCGCGCATGTCAACCAAGCCGCCTGGAGCTTGATCTCGGCCAGAATTGCCGCGCCCATTTGCGCGGTGCTGGCGTTGGCCGGGGCGGCGCCGGCGATGTCCTTCGTCCGGGCGCCCTGGGCCAGGACCTGGGCGATGGCCTGTTCGATCTTGGCCGCCCATTCCCCCAGCCCGAAGGAATAGCGCAGCGCCATGGCGAAGCTGGCGATCATGGCGATGGGGTTGGCGGCGCCTGACCCCGCGATATCGGGCGCTGAGCCGTGGACGGGTTCGTAGAGGGCTTTCCTTCGGGCGGTTTTGGGGTCGGGGGCGCCCAATGAGGCTGAGGGCAGCATGCCGAGGGAGCCTGTCAGCATCGCCGCCACGTCCGAGAGCACGTCGCCGAAGAGGTTGTCAGTGACGATCACATCATATTGCTTGGGCCAGCGCACCAGCTGCATGGCGCAATTGTCGGCCAGCACATGCTCCAGTTGCAGGTCACGGTATTCGCTGGCATGGACCCGGCTCACCACTTCGTGCCAGAGCACGCCGGATTTCATCACATTGCGCTTTTCCGCCGAGGCCACTTTGCCGTTGCGGGCGCGGGCGAGATCGAAGGCCACGCGGGCGATGCGCTCGATTTCATAGGTCTCATAGACTTGCGTATCAATGGCGCGCTTCTGGCCGCCTCCCAAGTCCGTGATGGTCTTGGGTTCGCCGAAGTAAACCCCGCCGGTGAGTTCGCGCACGATCAGCAGGTCAAGTCCTTCCACCACTTCGCGCTTGAGGGACGAAGCATCGGCCAGGGCCGGATAGCAGATGGCGGGGCGCAAGTTCGCGAACAGGCCGAGGTCCTTCCGGAGCCGCAACAATCCGGCTTCGGGGCGCACCTCATAAGGCACCTTGTCCCATTTGGGCCCGCCCACGGCGCCGAACAGCACCGCGTCAGAGGCCGTGGCTTTGGCCATGTCAGCCTCAGAAATGGCCTTGCCATGGGCGTCATAGGCGCAGCCCCCCACCAGCCCGCGTTCGGTCTCGAATTTGGCAATGCCCTGGGTGGTAAACCAGCCAATGATCGCTTCCACCTCGCGCATCACCTCCGGCCCAATACCATCGCCCGGAAGCAGAAATAGATTGAATGACGCCATGATGCTTAGTCCTCGCTGATTTTGGCGTGTGCCTAGCGGGAGCGGGGGGCCAAGGCAATGCTAAACTTCCAGTCGTCCAGCGGCGCGTTCACTCAAAGCCTCTCACGCCGCCAGGCGCTTGATGCTGATCCCGCCCTGCTTTCTTGAGCGCGCGGCTGGCCGCACCACCACTTCCACATCCCTGCCAAAGGCGGAGAGCATCAGCAGCAGGCGCTCAACTGAGAATCCGCGAAAACGCCCGCGCAGCAGATTGGACAAGTCTGGCTGCGCGGTGCCGGTGAGCGTTGCGGCCTTGGCCTGGGTCAGCCTCTTCTGCTTCATCGCCAGCGCGATTTCGCTGACGATCTCGGCCTTGAGCAGAAGTTCATCCGCATTCGCCAGTCCAAGATCGGCAAACACGTTGCCGCTGGTTTTCTCAAACTGTGGAAGTTTTGTCATGTCATTTTCCTTTGACTGGAAGTGATTGTGCAGGGTTGTCTCCGCATCTTTCAGCCGCGACGCAATCAGGTCTATTTCATGTTTCGGCGTAGCCGAGATAACCTTCTTCGTCGCGGCGATGAAATAGCAGGGCTTCACTTCTGTCATCGGTCACAGATTATAGTAATATTACTATTTGCCAAATATCCTGAGAACAATCACCGATCAACCAGCTTGAAATCTAAACTTCCTGCACCCGCACCACCTTGAAGGTGCGCAGGTGATCGTCCTCTTTCACCGAGACATATTCGCCCGGCACAAAGGCGTGGTCGCCGAAGCGGTAGCCGGATTCGTCGTCTTCCTCGTCTGAATGGATGTCGTAGTGAAAGGCCCAGGAGCCGCCGGGTTTTCTGACCAGGTGGCCGATGTCATCCTCCTCGCCGGGGCGGAAGCGGCGGACACGGGTGCGGTCGCGGGCCTTGCGCCATTCATTCGCGTCAATGTGGCCGCTGGCATCAAGGGGGGCGGCGAACTCATAGCCCACAAGTCGCGAGCCCTCCGGGTGAGTGTGGTCGCGGGCCAGTTCCAGCCTGATTTTCTTCAGCATGGGAGCGCTCCTCAATGCGACATCAAAACCGGGCGGTTCATGTGCGCCAGCACATAGCTGGTGGCACCGCCGAAAATGAACTGGGCGAGCCTCGAATGCGCGTAGGCTCCCATGACGATGAGGCCAGCGCCGGTGTCATCAGCGCAGCCAAGCAGCGCCCGCCCTGGATCAGCGCCATCGGTGGGATAGGGGAGGGTTTCGGCCTTGACACCGTGACGCGCCAAGGCTTCTGCCAGATCAGCGCCTGGCACGGAACCGCGCAAGGCCGGGTCTTTCTGCGGGTCAGCGCGCACCACGCGCACTTTTTTGGCGACCTTGAGCAGGGGCATGGCGTCAAATGCCGCGCGCGCGGCCTCGCGGCCGCCTTCCCAGCCGAGGACGATGTCGGTGAGATCAAGCTTGGCCTCGCCGGTGGATGGCAGCACAATCACCGGGCGGCCCACCGCCATGATAACTTGCTCGACAAAATCGCGTTCAACGCCAGTGACCGCGTCGAGATTGGCAGCGGAAACAATCACCAGATCAGCGCTGCGTCCACTGCCGATCACCTCATCGGCAATGAGCGGGGTGCGGGAATCAATCTCGTGGAAGTCGTGGGCTACTCCGTCGCGCAGCATCGCCGATTCAAATTCAGCGCGTACCCGGACGGCGTTGTCCTTGAAGTAACTCCGGTTGCCCTCAAACACCTGCGGGGCCACCTCGAAACCCACCGAGGGATAAACCTGCAGCGCCGGAATGACATAATGCCCCGACACATGGGCGCTGAACAAACGCCCCAGCGTTGCCGCCGCCGCAATCAATTGCGGGCTGCGCGCCACCTCATTGAGAGAGACCAGAATCGTCTTGTATGCCATGGCGTTATCCTCCGTTTGGGCCAGAACCTATGCCAGGGGATTAGCGGGGTCTTTGATGTTAATCAATCCGCCAACCCTTCCCCTCTCATTTGGGAGAGGGAGGGGCCCATTGCCCTTGCAATGGGAGGGTGAGGGAATACAGGTCCTTGATGTTCTGCCACCTGTGCCCCCTCATCTTCCCGTCACAAGGAAGAGCGACGGGCCCCTTCTTCTCCCGAGGCAGAAGAGAAAAGGCCGAGTCAAGGGTTCCCAATTTTTAGTGAAATCACTCCGCCGCCTTCACGGACATGGGGTTGTTGGGATGCGTGGTCCAGTTGGCGGGGGATTTTTCGATCTTCTTGCCTGTTCGGGGATCGGTGCCCGATGTCATCCGCTCCATGGTGATGCAGTCCTGAACCGGGCAGACTTCCACGCAGAGATTGCAGGCCACGCATTCAGCATCAATCACTTCAAAATGCCGCTGGCCATCCTTCTCCGCCATGATCGCCTGATGCGAGGTGTCCTCGCAAGCCGCATAGCAGCGTCCGCATTTGATGCAGAGGTCCTGGTCGATCCTGGCCTTGGTCACGTAATTGAGATTGAGATATTGCCAGTCGGTGACATTGCCGACCGCGCGGCCACGGAAATCCTCAATCGTCGCATAGCCCTTCTCATCCATCCAGCGGGCAAGGCCCGACTTCATTTCCTCAACCACGCGAAAACCATAGGTCATCGCCGCTGTGCACACCTGCACCGTGCCGCAGGACAGGGCGATGAACTCGGCAGCGTCGCGCCAGGAGGTGACACCGCCAATGCCGGAAATGGGCAGGCCTCGGGTTTCCTTGTCGCGGGCGATCTCGGCGGTCATGTTAAGGGCGATTGGTTTCACCGCAGGGCCACAATAGCCGCCGTGAGACCCCTTGCCGTCGATGGTGGGCGTTGGCGCAAAATTATCCAGATCAATGGAAATGATCGAGCTCACCGTGTTGATGAGAGAGACAGCATCAGCGCCGCCCTTGTGGGCCGCGCGCGCTGGAAGGCGGATGTCGGTGATGTTGGGTGTGAGTTTCACGATAACCGGCATGCGCGTGTGCTTCTTGCACCAGCGCGCCACCATCTCGATATATTCCGGCACCTGGCCCACCGCCGCCCCCATGCCGCGCTCCGACATGCCATGCGGACAGCCGAAATTCAACTCAACGCCGTCAGCGCCGGTTTCCTCAACACGGGCGAGGATTTTTTTCCAGGGCTCCTCCTCGCACGGCACCATGAGAGACACCACCATGGCGCGGTCAGGCCATTCGCGCTTTACTTTTTTGATCTCCTGAAGGTTTATTTCCAGCGGGCGATCGGTGATCAGTTCAATGTTGTTGAGGCCGAGGAGCCGCCGGTCCGCCCCGTGAATGGCCCCGTAGCGCGGCCCATTCACATTGACAATCGGCGGGCCTTCCTCCCCCAGTGTTTTCCAAACCACCCCGCCCCAGCCCGCCTTGAAGGCGCGCACGACATTATATTCTTTGTCCGTGGGCGGCGCCGAGGCCAGCCAGAACGGATTGGGCGATTTGATTCCGACGAAATTGGTGCGAAGGTCAGCCATGGCAATACTCCCTTGATTCTTCCTTCCCCCCTTGTGGGGGAAGGTGGATCGCAGCCGATGGCGGCGAGCCGGATGAGGGGGTGGTTCAGCGAGTTCTGCGGGCGATAGGACTCGGCTCACCGCCCC
>JANOTU010000452.1:0-6282 GCA_031416515.1 Hyphomicrobiales bacterium | reverse complement strand
CCTTCTCCCATTTGCGAAGGCGCAAACGGGAGAAGGCCATAAACCATCAAATGCCTTCTCCCGTGCCCCTTGGCATGGGAGAAGGTGGCCGAAGGCCGGATGAGGGCCCTTTGTGATGCACCTTCTCACCACCACTTCAGGCGTGATCGACGGCGCTGCCGAAGCTGTTGATCTCAAGCAATCGCCCGCCGACATCATTGTCCTCACCGCCGCTGACAGCGAAATTGCCAGTCTGGCGCGCGCCCATGATCATGTCCGCGGGGCCTCCTTGCGGCTGGCCAATATCATGCGGCTTCAACATAATCTCTCCGTGGATTTGTATCTGAACACCATGGCGAAAGCCAAACTCATCGTGCTGCGCCTGCTGGGAGGGGAATCATATTGGCGTTATGGTCTTGAACAGATGGAAGCTCTGGCGCGGGAACAAAACATCCTGCTGGCCGTTCTCCCCGGCGATGGCAACGTCGACGCCGAACTCACCGCCCGCTCCACACTTGCACCCCGTCACTGCGAACGCCTGCGCCAATATCTGGTGATCGGCGGCGAGATCAATGCGCGTGGGTTCTTGGGCTATTGCGATCATTTGCTGAGCGGCGCTGGAGCGCCGGCTCCGGCTTCAGCGCTCGCCAAGGCGGGCGTCTACCGCGACACCACGCATGAGGCCCCGCGCGCTGCGATCATCTTCTATCGCTCCGTGCTGGAGGGCGCGCAGACGGCCCCGATTGATGCTCTGAGCGACGCCCTTGCCGCGCGGGGTATCGGCACGCTCGCGCTTTATGTCTCCAGCCTCAAGGACGAAACCAGCGCGGCACTGGTGCGCGAGGCTTTGCAGAACCCCGACATCATTCTCAATACCACAAGCTTCGCTGTTTCATCCGGCGGCAACGATCCTCTCGCCGCCTTCGATTGCCCGGTCTTGCAGGTGGTGCTCGCCGGAACGTCAGAGGGTAACTGGCGCGCGAGCGCCCAAGGCCTCGGCCCCCGCGACCTTGCCATGAATGTGGTGCTCCCGGAACTTGACGGCCGCCTCATGACGCGCGCTATTTCCTTCAAAGCCGAAACGCAATGGCACGAAGCCACACAATGCGCGATCGTGACATACAAGGCGGTTTCAGACCGCGTCGATTTCGTTGCCGACCTCGCCGCCAACTGGGTGCGCCTGCGGAAGTCAGAGCCTGCCGAACGAAAGATCGCCATCATCCTCGCCAACTACCCCGACAAAGCAGGCCGCATCGGCAATGGCGTGGGCTATGACACGCCCGCCAGCACGCTTGCAATTCTGCATGCGATGAAGGGCGCAGGCTATGAAACGGGTAAAATCCCGCCAACCGGAAACCAGCTTATTGACACACTCCCCTTCCCTCCTCGCGGGGAAAGGGGCGAGGCAAGATTGGAACTGGAGGATTATCTTGTGCGCTTCTCAGCCCTGCAGGAACCCATCCGTACACAGATCACGTCCCGCTGGGGCGAACCTTCCCTCGATGCCTTCTTCCATGATGGCGCATTCCAGCTTGCAATCAATATATATGGCAACATCGCCGTCGCCATCCAGCCAGCGCGGGGCTACAATATCGATCCCAAATCCACCTATCACGATCCAGCCCTCGTTCCCCCGCACGGCTATCTCGCATTCTATTTTTGGCTCCGGCATCATTTCGGCGCGCACGCGCTGATCCACAATGGCAAGCACGGCAATCTCGAATGGCTGCCGGGCAAGGCCAATGCGCTTTCGAACCAATGCTACCCCGAGATCGCCCACGGCCCCCTGCCCCAGCTTTATCCCTTCATCGTCAATGACCCCGGCGAAGGCACCCAAGCCAAACGCCGCACGGGGGCGGTTATCATCGATCACTTGACCCCGCCATTGACGCGCGCAGAAACCTACGGGCCGCTCAAAGACCTCGAAGCCCTGGTTGATGAATACTATCTGGCGTCAGGGCTTGACCAACGCAGGCTGGCCGCGTTGAAACAGGATATTCTCGACCTCACCAGAATGCACCGGCTCGATCTCGACGCGGGTCTGACTGGCGATAACAGTGACTTGCAAAAGCTTGACGCCTATCTCTGTGACCTCAAAGAAGCCCAAATCCGCGACGGCCTGCATATTCTGGGATCTTCGCCGGAGGGTCGCCTGGAAACTGATCTGCTGGTGGCCCTCACCCGTGTGCCACGCGGGCTTGGCGAGGGCGGCGATCAATCGCTGATCCGGGCGCTGGCGCATGATTTCGGTTTTGGAGATTTTGATCCACTGTCATGCAACATGGCTGAACCATGGACGGGACCGAAGCCAGAGGCGTTGCAGACACTCACAATCGATCCCTGGCGCACGCAAGGCGATACTGTGGAGAGGCTGGAACTCCACGCAGCCTTACACCTCTCCCAAAGGGAGAGGGAGGGGCCCGCGCCTTCGCGGGAGGGTGAGGGGAACCGAACCATCACGGCTGGCTCCGTTTCCCCTCATCCTCCCATCGAAGGCGATGGGCCCCTCCTTCTCCCAGAGGGAGAAGGGAACAAGGTGCTCGACAGGATTGAAACGAAAATCCGCCCCGCGCTGCGCGCCTGTGGTCCAAATGAGATTGCGTCGCTGCTCAATGGCCTGGCTGGCCGCTTCGTCGCCCCCGGACCCTCCGGCGCTCCCACGCGAGGGCGGCTGGATGTGTTGCCGACGGGGCGGAATTTTTATTCACTGGATAACCGCACTGTGCCAACCCCCACGGCATGGAACTTAGGCCAACAATCAGCGGAAGACTTGCTCCTCCGCCACTTCCAGGATTTCGGGCAATATCCCAAGGCGCTGGGCTTGTCGGCCTGGGGCACATCCAACATGCGCACCGGCGGCGATGACATTGCCCAGGCGCTGGCCTTGATTGGCGCCAAGCCAGTGTGGGAGCCTGCGAGCTGGCGGGTCAGCGGATACGAGATTGCGCCGCTCGCTAAATTGGGACGTCCACGGATTGATGTGACACTGCGCATCTCCGGATTCTTCCGCGACGCTTTCCCGGCGCAGATCGAACTTCTCGACAGAGCCATGCGCGCTGCGGGCGCGCTTGATGAAGATGAGGACGACAACCCGATCGCCGCGCACATGAAGGCAGAAGCGGCGACACTGATTGCTTCTGGTGTTGGCGCTGAACAAGCACAGGAACTGGCGGGCCACCGCATTTTTGGCTCCAGGCCCGGTGCCTATGGCGCAGGCCTGCAGGCGCTCATTGATGGCAAAGCATGGAGCGAACGCGCCGATCTCGCCGCCGCTTATGTGACCTGGGGTGCCTATGCTTACGGGGCGAAAACACATGGCGTGAATGACGAGAAGCTTTTTGCCGAACGCCTCAAGCGCATCGAAGCCGTGGTCCACAACCAGGACAACCGCGAACATGACCTACTGGACTCGGATGACTACTACCAGTTCGAGGGCGGCATGAGCGCAGCAGTGGAGCAGGCTTCAGGCCAGCGTCCCCGCGTCTATCACAATGATCATTCGCGGCCCGAGCGCCCGGTTATCCGCACGCTGGAAGAAGAAGTAGGCCGCGTCATGCGCTCACGCGTGGTCAATCCAAAATGGATCAATGGTGTAAAGCGCCACGGCTATAAGGGCGCCTTCGAGATTGCCGCAACTGTTGACTACATGTTTGCCTTTGCGGCGACGACGGGCGCGGTGAAAACTCATCATTTTGATCTCGCTTACGATGCCTTCATAGGCGATGAAGCTACACGGGATTTCATTGCGGAAAACAATCCCGCAGCGCTCAAGGAAATCGCCTTGCGCTTTGAAGAGGCCGCCGCGCGGGGTCTCTGGAGTCCGCGATTGAATTCAGCCTATGATCTCCTGAAGGAGTTATCGACATGACCGAAGACAACGCCCGCCATCACGAAAAAATGGCCAAGAAAAAAGCCGCCCGTGACAAGATCATGGCGGGTAAAACCATCGAGAAAGGTTTGCTCATTGTCCACACCGGCAAGGGCAAGGGCAAATCCACCGCCGGTTTCGGCATGGTGTTCCGCGCCATGGGGCATGGCATGAAGGTGGGTATCATCCAGTTTGTGAAAGGCGCCTGGGGCACCGGCGAGCGCACAATCTTGGAACAATTCCCCGATCTCGTCACCATCAAGGCCATGGGCGAAGGCTTCACCTGGGAGACGCAAGACCGCGAACGCGACATCGCCCACGCCCGCGCCGGCTGGGAGGAGGCCAAGCAGTTGATCGCTGATCCAGACTATTCAATGGTCATGCTGGACGAACTCAACATCGTATTGCGCTATGATTATCTGCCGCTGGCCGAGGTGCTTGAAGTTCTGAGAAACAAGCCTGCGGACAAGCACGTGATCGTCACCGGCCGCAACGCCAAGGAAGAGCTGATCGAAATCGCTGATCTGGTCACCGAGATGGAGCAGGTGAAGCACCCGTTCCGCTCAGGGGTGAAAGCGCAAGTAGGGATTGAATTTTGACAGATGCTTAGAAATCCCTTGGCACGGCGATAACTCCTGAGCGGTATTTCTCCGACTTCGTCCAGCGCGGCGCACCACCGGTTCCCAGCGGGTTGAATGCGGCTACCTCGATATTGTCCGCGGCCACCAATGTCCGCATGCTGTGCGCCTCGATCACGTCGCCTTTGCGGCCTGGAAAGACATGATAGCCCGCATGGGCAATGCCGACATAGAGCGGAACAGTTTTGAAGGTGGCGGGCGGTGTTTTACCGAAGCCGACCAGTTTGGTGGAATTATCGATGGCGGTGTCATAATAGGCGCCCTTGTTCTTCTCGCTGGCATAGCGCAGCGCATGCCCGCCCCAGACCGGCATCCATTTCTTGCCTGGCTTCAAAGGGTTCAGCTTCTTGTCTTCGGCGTCCCATTCGGCATTCTTCGCAGGGTCCGGGTTCCAATAGTAAAGTTTCCAGCCAAGCTGCTGGAGCATGATCTGCAAATCCGTTCCATAAAACTTCTGGCCGACTTTCAGAACATCATTGATCTTTTTCCACGTGCTGCTCATGCCAGCCGAGTTGAAGCCACGCTCAAGCGCCTGCATGGCCAGAAGAATGCAGGCGGTGCCCACCTGCTGGTCCGCAAGGAAAGTGGGTTTGCCGTATTTCTTCAGCTCGGCGATGCGGCCTTCCTTGGTTTTGTACTCAGGCCGACGGTTGCCATAATATTTTGAAACGCCCCACTTTTTGTGAAAAGCCTTGTGATCCGCATATACCCAATCGAGATAGTCAGCGCCCGCCTTGGTGATCGTGGAAAGTTTTTCCTTGTGGCGGGCTATTTCGCCCGCAGTGAACATCTTGTTCGGAACAGCAGAGGCCATCAGTTTACTCCTTCTGTGGTTGAAGGTTGACAACAGCAGTATCTTTCTTTTGCAATCCTAGTCTTTTTACATGTCGACGCAAGAGCAAAATCATGCTATGCTTCGGTTTTCGAATGGAGGCATGCCATGAGTCTCAGTTTCTCGAAAACAGACATCCTGTTTCTACAGCGCATTCTCGCGGTCTCGGGCTTTTACACCGGACCCCTGAACGGAAAATGGAACAAGGACGTCGACAAAGCCGAAATCAAATTCGAGGACCGCTTCAACAAAATCAAGGCTGCGGAGGGCGCCGTCGACCTGCGCAGCGAAAAGAACATCGGGACAATGATCCCTGCCACGCAGGTTCTGGCCCGGCGATTTTTGAAAGCGGCAGCGGGTTTCAAATTCAATTGCCGCATTATTTCAGGCACCCGCACCTATGCTGAACAAAATGCCCTCTATGCGATTGGGCGCACCAGGTCTGGCAGCAAGGTGACCAATGCGCGCGGCGGCGGCAGCAACCACAATTTTTGCATCGCTTGGGATGTCGGCCTGTTCGACAAAACAAGCGGCAGATATCTGACGGGTGCGACATCGGCTGAATCAAAGGCTTACCGGGATCTGGCAGCGCTGATCAAGTCAAAGGTTTCCGGACTTGAATGGGGCGGAGACTGGAAGTCATTCAAGGATCAGCCGCATTACCAAGTGGCCACCGGCAAAACCCTCTCACAAATTCGGGCGCTGTTCGAGAAGGGAAAACCCTATATCTGAACTGTTGGCTCAGGCTGCAAGCGCCTGTTTCAGATCACCAATCAGGTCATCCACATCTTCCAGCCCCACCGATATCCGCAGCATTCCGTCGGTGATGCCCATTGAGGCGCGGGCTTCGGCGCCGATGTTGCGGTGGGTGGTGGAGGCGGGGTGGGTCATCAGGGATTTGGTGTCGCCGAGATTGTTGGAGATATCGATGATGCCGAGATGGCGCAACACGTCGAAGGCCTTGG
>JANOTU010000451.1:0-1533 GCA_031416515.1 Hyphomicrobiales bacterium | reverse complement strand
GGCACCCCGGGCAAACTCTGCCTGCTGCGCTGCTCCGTCTCCGCCGCCCACACAGATGCTGAAATCGACCGCATCATCGAACTCTTCGCCAGTGTGGTGGCGACGGACATTCAGCGAAAAGTTGCGGGCCGGTAATTTTTTTTATTTCCTAGTATATGAAAATAACGCTTGACAGCGTACGCTCAATCAGCGATACAGGGGCATACTCCAGAAATCCCTCTCAAGCCGGTGAGCGCAAGGCCCCATCCAAAGCTGGGGCTCGCTGAAATCCAATCGGCCATCATGGCCATGGTAAAACACTGGCGCCTTGTGGGGCTGCGGAGTTTGGGCATAAATCACGCCAGGAGCTTGGCGTCCATGCGCGTGGCCAGGCGCTGCGCGGCGGTGGGTGCTGCGGCCAGCGTCTTGCGGATCACGGCGGCCTCGCGCTCGATCTCGCTGTCTGGCATGGATTCATGGCAGGGCACGACCACAACCGCTTCAAGCATGTCTTTCGCCAGCACAGACCCGGATTCACGGTCAGTTGGCGGCTCAACTGACTGAGAGCGCGGCAGGCCGCCAGCATCGAAGCCTGCCTCGCGCAAGGCCTGGGCGAGCGCCTCCGGCTGGTCGGTGACCACCGCGAACAGCCAATAGTCATGGTGTTCTGCGGTTTGTCCGGGAAGCACAGCAACTCCCTGGAGCAACCCGGCGAGACGGCGGCCCTTGCTGGCCCGAAGCGCCAGGCCCTGCTCTGACAAGCCCCGCATACGCCGGTTCATCAGCCACAGAAGCGAGGCGGATGGCTGGTAGTTCAGACCGCCTTTTTGTTTCAGCGGCGCCACATCGCGCACCTTGTCGGCGAGTTCTTCCTCGTAGTTTTTTCCGCGGCTTTTGTAATATCGGTAGATCATCCCTAGCACCAAGGGCGACGATATGACCTTCAACCCTGCGGCAGACACCAGGCGCTGCAATTGCTTCTTGTCAGTCTGCACGGGATAGGTGGTCTGGAGCACCCGCATACGCTTGAGAAGTTCCGGACTCTTAACCGCCAGAAGCGCTCCGCCTAGCGCTGTTGCCGTCTTGATGGGCCCGAAGGAAAACATCACAACGTCCGCTTCGGCGTTGCCGGCATAGGAACTTCCGTTGAAGGCCTGTGCGCAATCTTCAACCGCGACCAGCCCCCGCGCTTTCGCCAGCCGAAACACATCATCGAGCCTGGCCCTGGTGCCGAACAGGTGCGCTGCGATGAAGACTTTTGACCGCGGCGTGATCGCGGCCTCCAGCAGCGCTCGTTTTGGCGACATGTCGCCAAAGCCAATGTCAACCGGCACCGGCACCAGCCCCATGCCGGTGACAATCTTGACCATGCCCCGCACATTGACAGCAGAGAAAATAACCTCATCACCGGGTTTTAAATCCAGCGATTTCAGCAGGAGTTCAAACCCTGTACGCACGGAATAGGACGCCATCCAGCTGGCGTCACCCGCAAAAAAACGTTCCGCTTTGCGCACGTCCCGCTCGCGCCCAGGCGGCACAAGGCCCCGCAGGCAG
>JANOTU010000450.1:0-10072 GCA_031416515.1 Hyphomicrobiales bacterium | reverse complement strand
GGTGAGGGCGATGCCGTCAACCACGAAATACACAAAACCCATGCCGACACCGAGGCCGAACATCAACCCCAAGCCGCCGCCGCGGCGGAATTTGGTGACCAAGGGCACACACAGGGCAATCATCAGCAGCGCTGAGAACAGCAGTGTCACGCGTTTGTGCCACCAAGTTTGGTAGACCCAGACGGGCCGGATGCCGAAGCCGGAGTTTTCAACGAAATAGCCCAGCGTGGCGAGCGACATTTCTTCCGGGGCACCTGATCTTGCTCCGGTTGAGGCTGGCTTCAGGTCGCCAGAGTAAATCAATGTCGGAGTCTTGGCTGGTGTTTCGTTGCCACGGCCGTAAGTGATGACATTGTTGAGGCTCCAGCGGCCGTTTTCCAGTCTGGCGCTCTCGGCGAAGACCTGTTCACGCAGCAGGCCGTCCTCATCGCGGCGAAAAATAATCACGTCGGTGAGTTCGCTTGACTCCTCATTGACGCTTGCGGCGCGCAGGATATCAGCGCCGGCGCGCATCCACACCGCGTCTTTCTCACCCACCTTGAATTTCTCCCGGCCATAATCGCCAATTCCCCATTGGCGCAAAGTTGGCGTCGCCCCCGGTATCGCAGAGTTGCCGAGGAAAAAGTGCAGCCCGCCCGCCAGTATTGCCAGCGGCAGCAGCAGGATCATGATCCGCATCGGCGACAGGCCCATGGACCACAGCGCTGCTATCTCATTGCGGTAGCTGAGTTCGGTGAGCGCCAGCAGCATGGCCAGCAACATGCTGATGGGCAGGAACGAGGAGAGCACACTGGGCGCGCGCATAGCCAAATATTCGAGCACAATGCTGGCGTCGCCAGGGCGAAGCGCGAGAATTTCGGCGGCGTAGGTCACGACTTCAAGCGAGAGCACAAAAACCGAGACTCCCAGCAAGATGCCGAGGAAGCGCACCGCCACCATCCGCAGCAGCATGCCTGTGATGATCTTCATGGCGCGGCCCCCCAGCCAAGCCGCCTGAGCAATCTGGATTTGAGGTTGGATACTGCTTCGCCAAAACGATCGATCGCCGCATCAAGGGGATCGCGGTTCATGGTGAAACAGGTTTCGTAGTAACGCCAGCCCGCAAACACCGACAGGAGGCCCAAGGGAAGCCAAATAACCAGCCACGGCGAAACATTGCCATTTCGCGCCGCCACGCTGCCCTGTTCGATGATCTCGTGGAAACCCACGATCAAAACAAGCGCAAAGCCAAAGCGGTAGCCACGCTGTCTGCGCCTGCCGCCGATGGCAAAAGGCAACGCCAGGAATGGCAGCACCAGGGGGCTGACAACATTCATCAGCCGCTTGTGAAATTCGGCGTTCATGGCCGCGGCGGTGGTGCCTTTGGGTGGTGTGGCAAGCTTGTTATAAAGCTCAGGCAGGGTGAGCTCGCGTTCATCGTCGCCGCGTGGCCGGAACAGTTTTTTTGAGATCTGGCCAAGGGGCGTATCAGCTGCGGCAAATTCCGCCGCTTCAGCCGCAGCGGCCAGAGGCGACGCATAAGACGGTTTTTGCTTGAAGATAAGACGGTGGCCCCTGTCCAGATGCAGGATGGGGCGCGGCTCGCCCGCCACTTCAATGAGAGAGCCGCGCGAGGCCGTCACGGTTTCTGTGCCGCCAGCGCCTTTGTCCTCATAGATAAAAGCGTGTTCAAAAGCGCTGAAATCGCGGTTCAGCTTGCCCAGGATGAAAGTGCGGCCCTCTGACTTCATGAAGACGCCCTCTTCGGCGAGATAGAAAAACTCCACATTTTGCACATCAAACACCACCGAGCGATAGGCATAGCGCGCGAAGGGTTGGGCCCAACCGAAGACCAGCAAAGACACAGCGCTGAGCCCGAGCGCCAGGATGATGACGGGTCGGAGCAGGCGGTTGAGGCCGATGCCCGCCGCCATGAACGCATCGGTTTCAGAATTGGCCGACATGCGGCTGAAACCATAAAGCAGGCCGAGGAACAGGGCCGCAGGAATGGCGGTGCCGAGATAATGCGGCACAAGATAGGCGAGGAGCTCGAAGACAACGCCAAAAGAATTCTTTTTGCCAAGCGTGTTGTCGAGCAGGCGCACCATGCGCTCGGCCAGCAGCATGAGCAGGCCAATCGCCATCGCCGCGCCTAGCGGTGTGGCAATTTGCTTCAGGACATGGCGGTCAATGATCGGGATCAAGATGCAGCCTTCTACCGCATCGAGCGCTCAGGACGAAAGGGAGAATTCTTTCAATGTTTCCATGGCCATGGTGGCAGGAACCAGGCTGCGAATCGTGACATGGGTGAGCCAGCGGCCCTCATGGCGGGAAATATTGTAAAGGTTCCAAGCCGCTAGCGGAGAGTGGCTGTGGGCATTCATCGAAGCGGAGGGCACGCCCAGGACATGGGCCGTTCCGGTGCTGGTTTTCAGCGTGTTCTGCATGTGCAGATGATTGTGGCCATGGAGCACCAACTCAGCTCCCTCTTGCTCCAGAACCTCAGCCAAAGGACCAGCGTCACCGAGGGCCTTGCGGGCAATGGCGAGGCCGGGCAGGGGCGGGTGATGAATGAGCACGATACGGGCAAAGCCGCGCTCGCGCAAATCGCCCAACAGGGTGCGCAGAGACTCAATCTGCGCCGTGCCCAATTGGCCAGCCGCCCGGTGCAAGGCTTGTGGCCGCGCTGAGGAAAGGCCGATCAGCGCCACATTCTTGCGCAGGCGCACATAAGGGAAGGGGCTGGCGATCTCATGGCTGGTCATGGTCCGGCCCACGCGCATGTCGCTGCTCATCCAGGGCGCCATGTGATGCAGGCCCTTTTCCCAGGCGCAAGCAACGTAAGCGTCATGATTGCCGGGCACAAAGCTGACATCGCCAAGCGCCTGCGTCCAGCGCGCGGCGCGCGGGAATTCGGCGTGGGCGGCAATATTGACGATATCGCCGGTGAGGGCGATGTGGTCGGGGTTGGCTTGGCGAATATCTTCAGCGATCAGCGCCGCAATCGCCGGATCATGGAATTTCCGCCGCTTGAAGCGCCAGGACATGAAGCCCACCAGCCGTTTCAGCCTGAATTCGCCCCATTCCGCAAAAGGCGGCAGGGGGGCCAGATGGACATCGGAAAGATGGGCGAGTTTGAACAGGATGCTGGCTTTCTTTGACTTCTGCCATTAGTACAATTTACCGCCTCTTGGCCAGTATCTCCTCGGCAAGTTCCTTGTCGGCGGGTTTGTCCACATCGATGGCGGCCTCGGCGAAGGGCATCAGAATGGGTTTTGCGACAAGGTCCAGCTTGGCGGACACCGTGGCAAAGGCCTGATCGAGGGAGAGCGAGCCGGTTGCATAGCGCAGCAGGGGTATCACCCCAAAAGCGGCGATGAGGCGCCAGGGTTTTTTGCGGATCTGTTCGAGGTATTGCCAGCGCTCCAGCAGCCGCAATCCCCGCGGGCTCCGGAGCGCGAAGAGATTGCAGCCGGAGACTCTGGATTTTCCCAGCTTGAAAAACGTGCGGATGGATTGCGGGTAGGCGGCCAGAATGGTTTCGGCGCTGGCCAGCCCCACGGCGACATCAGCGCCTGATTGCTCCGCATACTGACAAAAATACCGGATCATGGCAGGCGTGAGCAGCGGGTGATCCGCCGTGGTGATGAGAATGGGATAAGCAATGGCGCCTTGGGCGATGGCCCGCATGACAGATGCTGGGGCGCTGTTTGCCGAAGCGGTGGTGACAGCGCCCTCGCCAAGAGTGGCGGTCGCAATACTGCGATTTTCAATTGCAATGATGGTGGCGGCAACGGCGCCGGATTGCTCCAGCGCAGCGGCCACCCGCGCCAGCATCGGCACACCGGCAACCGGGATCACGCACTTGTTGGCGACACCATAAGCCTTGGCCATGCGGTCTTCGGGGCCGCGTCCAGCAGCAAGGATAATGGCGTTCCAGGTCAAGCAAGCGCCTTCTCGTAAACCCGGTATGTCTTGTAAGGCGTGGGAACAATGGTCTCGATGATCCGGCGCATGGGTATGTTGTCTTCGAGAATCCACGAGAGTTCACCCCGCGTTGCGCCGCGCGAGACATGATAGCGGCGGACGGTATCAATGACACCGAGCGCCAGAGTCGAACCGATCATTCGGCGGTGATATTTCTTGCGCACACCCATCAACGGCATTCGCACCGAGGCCGGACGCCTGGCAATCAAAGCCCACGCGACCTTTGCCCAGCCGAAGGGCAGCAACTTGCCATCCAGATCCGCGATCCATTCATTGATGTTGGGCAAGGTCACGGCCATGGCGGCGGGTTCGCCTTTGTAGCTGGCAATGGCAATATATTCATTGGCGACCAGCATTTTCAGATTGTTGCCAAGCGCCGCCATTTCTTCGCGGGTGAAGGGCACAAAGTTCCAATTGTCCGACCACGCATCATTGAAGATCGAGATGATGAGCCCAAGATCGCGCTCCAGGTGCTTTTTGTCGAAAGGCCTGATGGTGATATCGGGCGAAGCAAGGGCGCGCTCGAATTTGGTCTGCATGTCGGGCGGCAGGCCGCTGGCGCTGTGATATTCGTAAGCCAGAACATCCTTGGCCTTGATGAAGCCCTGCTCCTCGACACGGGAACCATAGTAAGGCGGCGCATGGCCCATCATCATGCTGGGCGGCCGGTTAAAGCCCGCAATGAGCAGTCCAGTTTCGTCATTGATGGAAAAACTGAAGGGTCCTTGCGCGCGGCTCAAGCCCCGCTGCCTGAGCCACAACTCCGCCGCGCCGAAAAGGGCTGCGAAAACGGCTGGATCATCGGGCGCTTCCAGAAAGCCAAACTGGCCCGTTGCGTCCTTGTAGCGCTCCAGATGCAGCCGATCAATTTGCGCCGATATGCGCCCCACCGGCTTGCCGTTTCGCTCAGCAAGAAAAAGCTGCGTCTCGGCATGGAGAAAGTACGGGTTCTTCTTGTGGTCAAGATGCTCAAAGCGCTCAATATAGAGCGGGGCCACCCAGTTCGGATCACCGCGATAGATGGCGAACGGCACATCAAGAAACGCCTTCTTGTCGGCCTTGGTAACGACGCGCCGGATGGTGACGGGGCTTGCCATGGGCCGCACATAACAAGGCCCGCACCTCTGCCGCAAGGCCTTGACGCTCAGGATATGCCGCTGTATTCGCCGACATATGAACTGGTTTTACGCCATCAGTCTGCGACGACGCGCCATTTTGGCTGCGAGCGCGTGATTCTGCCCGGTCATATCCGAACTCCGCCATCTCTCATGATCGCTGCTTCGGGGCCGGGCTCGTCCCCTGAAGCTGTTTGAAAGATCATCGCCATGAGCGGAACATTTTTCATTGAAGAAACCAAAGCCTCTGATTTCACCCAAATCGAGCACCTGCTCGATCTGGGCTTCGGCATAGACCGGCGCATCAAGACCTCGTACCGGCTGCGCGAAGGCAGCCATGCGGTTGCGGGATTGTCGCTGGTGATCCGCGACGGCGCGGTGGGGATCGTCGGTTCGATTTGCTTCTGGCCGCTGCGCATCGGTGAGTTGGGCGCGCCCGCATTGCTGCTCGGGCCACTTGCAGTGCACCCTGACCGGCAGAACATCGGCATTGGACGGGCCCTGATGCAGGAGGGGTTGGCGCGGGCAAAGGCAATGGGGCACTGTCTGGTGATCCTGGTCGGTGATGAACCCTACTATGCCAGGGTCGGCTTTCGGAAACTCCCCGAAAACCTGTTGATCATGCCGGGACCTAACAATCCTGCGCGGATGCTCTATCTCGAACTCGTGCCCGGAGCGCTTGCTGGCGTTTCAGGACTGGTCCTGCCGCCGCACCGTTATCTCAACGCCAACGCTGCGGGTGTTGGCGATGATGTCGGGCTTCTCTACCCGGATTGTCGCGGTTGAAACACGGTTGTCCGCCATGCACATGGCGGCGATGTCCTCAGCAAGCGTTTCCGCCAGATTGATGTGGCCACGCGCGATGATCGCCTCGATATTTTTCACCACGGTCTCATAGCTCACAACGGTGCTGATGTCATCGGCTTGAGCCTCTGCATCAACTTCCAGAACAATATTGATGATGACGCGCTGTGGGCTTGCTTTCTCGTGATCATAAATGCCAAGGCTGGCCATCACCTCAAGGTCGCGAACAAATACGCGGCGCTGGGTGATCATGATTTCGGCATCAGGATAACGTAGTGCTTGCGGAGTTTTGTGACCGTCTCCCAGCTTCCCTTGAAGCCGGGCTCGATGATGAAGGCGTCGCCCTTTTTCACGGTCCATTTTTTGCCTGCCTCATTGGTGAGAATGGCCTTGCCCTGGATGATATGGCAAAATTCCCACTCGTCATAGGCGACCGCCACCTTGCCCGGCGTTGATTCCCATATGCCGCTGAACAGCCTGCCGTCTTCGCCGGAAAACTGGTTCCAGGTTCTGGTCTTGTATTTGCCCTTGAGCAGTTTGGACGGATCGGGCGTGCCTACTTCGCCTTTGCCTTTCGCGTTCAGGATCACAATATCAGTCATGGCGCTATCCGTTTCATCAAGTCTTGCTTGGTTGTCTTGAAATCAGCAGCCATCCACCAATCTTCCAGACGCCGCAAGGTCTCGCCGATCCCGGGGCCATGCGGTTGGCCTGCCGCCAGCAGGTCCTTGCCGGTTACGGGAAAATTCGGAATGGGCCAGCGTTTGGGCAAACGCAGCAAACGCTTCCAGGCCGCATCATCAAGGGGTGCTTTTGCGTGCGCCCAGGCCATTAGCACACGGTCGCGCCAGGCTTGCGCGCCCAACTCATAGAGAACCCGGCGCTGCTCGCGAGCACGCAAATCCGGTGACGGCCGGAACCCGGCGATATGGTCAATACGGGCTGCATCGTGATTGGACAGGCGGAGCCTGTCTTTGAGTGTCTGCGGCTCTTTCGCCAGCGCATATAGCCGCAGAATCGGATCAGGCGGTAACCGGCTGATCACGCGCCATTGCTCTCTATACGGAATAACATGGGCCAGTATGCCAGCGCTGGCCATGATCTGAAGTGTTGCAACAGCCCCGGGGGCCACAATGAGTTTCACCATTTCCTGGCGGATGCGCTCCGCCGACAGGCCATCCAGTCCTTTCCGCAGGCGCTTGCAGGCGGCAAGTCCGGCCTTGTCAGGGGCGTTCCTGCCAAAGCGGGCATGAAACCGAAAGAAGCGCAGGATGCGGAGATAATCTTCGGCAATGCGCTTCTGTGGGGCTCCGACAAAAACAACCTTGCCCTTCAGCAGATCGCCGTAGCCGCCAACGAAATCATAAATCTGGCCTCTGCCATCGCAATAGAGCGCGTTCATGGTGAAATCGCGCCGTGCCGAATCGCGCTCCCAATCATCGTGAAAGGCCACGCGCGCGCGCCTCCCGTCCGTCTCGGCATCATGGCGCAGCGTGGTCACTTCATAGGGGTTATGGTTCACCACCACGGTTACCGTTCCATGCTTAATGCCCGTGGGCACCACTTTCATGGCCGCGGCTTCGCAAACATCTTTCACGCGCGTCGGCGGCAGAGTTGTTGCGACATCAACGTCAGCCACCGGCACTTTGAGAAGCGCATTGCGCACCGCACCGCCGGCCACGCGGGCCTCGCCGCCGCCTGCGGCGATGATGCTGAAAATCCGCTGAAGGCCTGGTTCGCGCAGCCATTTGGCCCGCGCCAGTGACGGCAGAGGTTTCATGCGTAGACCAGTTTGTAAAGATTGCGGATCATGCCAGCAGTTGCTCCCCAGATATACCGTGTCCCATAAGGCATGGCATAGTAGAACCGTTCGCGCCCCTGCCACTCACGCGAATGCTTGAGATGATGATCCGGATTCATCAGGAAGGCCAGCGGCACCTCGAAAACATCAGCGACCTCGCCTGCATGGGGCACCAGCGAAAAGCCCCGCTGCACCAGCCCCACGACCGGCACCACGCGGTAGGATGAGCCGGTGAGATAGGTATCAAGAAAGCCCACAGGCTCGATGAATTCGCGGGTTATGCCAGTTTCCTCCTCAGTCTCGCGTAGCGCTGCGGCAACGGGCCCCGCGTCGCCCTCGTCGATGCGCCCGCCGGGAAAAGCCACCTGTCCGCCATGACTGCTCAAATGCGCGGTGCGCTCCGTGAGCAGCATCGACAAACCGGCGCCGCCCATGATCAGCGGCACCAGAACGGCAGCTTGTTTTGGCGTGACACCATGCGGAATGATGCGGGCCTCGGCATTGAGATCATCATCACTGAACCGCGCCGCCACCACCGGCTCGCGGTGGAGCAGCGACGTGCGCGCGCGAAATTCATTTTCATCAAAGGTGAACATCACACGCCTTTCACCATCACATCCCAATCTCGCTGGCTGGCCGCATGGGGTAGAATTCCCCGCTTGACCACACCCCGAACCAGCCATTTTCAACGCGGCCCATGGCCACCAGATCGTAAAACAGGGCGCGTGAGACCAGCGCTTCCAACCGCCCCCGCACCAGCACATAGGGTTTCAGGCCTTCGGTGCCGGTTTCGGTTTCAAAACGCAACCGGTGATTCTTGTCCACCGTCACGGCGTCATCGGTGTTGGTTTCAAAGCTGATCACCTGATTGTGATCGGAACCCTCAACCGCCATGCGAATTGCCACAAAGGGCGCATCATCCACGCGAATGCCGCATTTTTCCACTGGCGTCACCAGATAGTACTTGCCGTCATCATCATGGCGGAGCACCGAGGCGAAGAGCTGCATCAGGGGTTTTCGGCCAATGGGCGAATTGAGATAATACCATGTGCCGTCGCTGGCGATGCGCATGTCGATATCGCCGCAAAAGGGCGGGTTCCACAGATGCACCGGGGCTGGCCCCTTAGCCAGCTTGGCAAGCTCGCCCAAGCCCTGTAACGGTTGATCAATACTTGCCATGCAGATGCCTCTATAAAGCCATTCTCAACGAACTATAGTGAGCGCCATGCCAAGCATCAATGAAGCCGACACGCAAATCATCACTGAACTGGAAGCCTTGGGGAGCCGCCTGGAAAAGGTGCGGGAAAGCATTGGCCGGGTGATTTTCGGCCAGTCCGAGGTGATCGAACTGGCCCTGACAGTGGTGCTCTCCGGCGGCCATGCCCTGCTGGTGGGCGCTCCCGGCCTTGCCAAAACCAAGCTGGTAACGTCTCTGGGCAGGGTTCTGGGGCTGGCTGAAAAGCGCGTCCAGTTTACCCCTGACCTGATGCCAGCCGATATTCTGGGCTCCGAAGTTCTGGAGGAAAGTGAGAGGGGCACCCGGCAGTTCCGCTTTGTGCCGGGCCCGGTGTTCTGCCAGTTGATGATGGCCGACGAGATCAACCGCGCCAGCCCCCGCACCCAGTCAGCGCTTTTGCAGGCCATGCAAGAGCATCACATCACGGTGGCGGGGGTCCGCCATGATCTGCCGCGCCCCTTTCATGTGCTGGCCACCCAAAACCCGATTGAGCAGGAGGGCACCTATCCCCTGCCGGAAGCCCAGCTCGACCGCTTCCTGCTGCAAATCGACGTGCCATATCCTTCGCTGGATGCCGAGCGCCGCATGCTGTTTGCCACCACCGGCACTGAAGAGGCGGAGCCCGAGGCGGTTCTCAGCACCGCAGAATTGCTCCACGCCCAGCGTTTGACGCGGCTGATCCCGGTGGGCGAGCAGGTGGCAGAAGCCATCCTGCGCGTTGTCCGCGCTGCGAGGCCCGGTCCTGATGCGGATGAGTTCATCAACCGCAATGTCGCCTGGGGGCCAAGCCCCCGCGCCAGTCAGGCGCTGATGCTGGGGGCGCGGGCGCGGGCATTGTTGCAGGGGAGACTGTCGCCCTCAATTGACGATGTGGCGGCCTTGCTGGCCCCGGTGTTCAAACACCGCATGGCGCTTAATTTCAGCGCGCGGGCGGATGGGCATAGTGTGGAGACGGTGATTTCCAGGATGCGGGAGTTGCTGGCGTGATGGAAGGGGCCCTCATCCGCCCTTCGGGCACCTTCTCCCTTTCGCGACGGCGCGAACGGGAGAAGGCAATACCCGGGAAAGGCTTTGCCATGTTATTGCCTTCTCCCGTGCCCCTTGGCTTGGGAGAAGGTGCCCGAAGGGTGGATGAGGGCTCTTTTAACC
>JANOTU010000449.1:0-3683 GCA_031416515.1 Hyphomicrobiales bacterium | reverse complement strand
CTTGCGCGGCAAAATCCTCAACGTCGCCAACGCCACCAAGGACAAGCTCTCCGCCAACCAGCAACTGGCCGACCTCACCCAGGCTTTGGGTGCGGGCACCGGCGCGTCCTACCGCGAGGATGATCTCCGCTATGACAAGGTCATCATCATGACCGATGCTGACGTCGACGGCGCCCACATCGCCTCGCTCCTCATCACCTTCTTCTACCGGCAGATGCCACTGCTCATCGACCAGGGCCACCTCTACCTCGCGGTGCCGCCGCTCTACAAGCTTTCGCAAGGCCCAAAAATCGCCTACGCGCTGAATGATCAGCACAAGGAGGAACTGCTGAAAGGCGAAATGAGCGGACGCGGCAAAGTCGAAGTCAGCCGCTTCAAGGGTTTGGGCGAAATGATGCCAGCCCAACTCAAGGAAACTACCATGGACCCCGCCAAACGCCTCCTCCTGCGCGTCAGCCTCGCCGATGCCGAACGGGTTCCCACCGCCCGCATCGTCGAGCAACTCATGGGCAACAAACCCGAAGAGCGCTTCAACTTCATTTCGGAGAGGGCCGAATTTGTGAGCGAAGAAGGCTTAGACATCTAGCGCCAGCGCCACCACCTTGCGCATGAGGGTTGGCAGGGCTTCACCTGCGAGGTCCGCAACCGCCACCCAGCGACAGCCATCCATGACCTCGCCGTTTCTGACCCCTGCTCCCCGCAGCACCTCAAGCTCCAGATGAAAATGCGTGAAGGTGTGCTCGACTTTCCCCCTCAACTTCTCCCAATCAGCATCAAGGGGAGCCTCAAATTTCTTGGCCTTGGTCTCGCTCCACACCGTCGATGGCACCTCCATCATGCCGCCGAGCAGGCCCTTTTCCGGCCTGCGGCGAAGCAGCACCGCGCCGTCTTCACGCGTCATCCAGAAGGCCGTGCCATAGCGGGTGGGCACCGGCTTTTTCGCCGCCTTGCGCGGCAGGATTTCAGCAAGCCCACGCTTGCGGGCGGCGCAATGATCCGTCCACGGACAATATCCGCAGGCAGGCGAGCGCGGCGTGCAGATGGTGGCCCCAAGGTCCATCATTCCTTGCGCAAAGTCCCCTGCCCGCTTGGATGGCACAAGCGCCTGCGCCAGTTCGCGGATCAAGGGCTTTGACTCCGGCAGCGGCGCTTCAATGGCATGAAGCCTGCTGATCACCCGCTCGACATTGCCGTCCACTGCGGCATGGGGTTGGTCATAGGCGATGGCGGCGATCGCCCCTGCTGTGTAGGGGCCGATACCAGGAAGAGCGCGCAAGCCCTCGATGGTATCCGGAAACCGCCCCGCCACCTGTGTCGCGCACGCATGAAGATTGCGCGCCCTGGCATAATAACCAAGCCCCGCCCAGGCCCGCAAAACATCATCCAGCGACGCCGCCGCCAAATCTTCCACGCGCGGCCACAGCACCAGGAACTTCTCAAAATATGCTTTCACCGCCGCCACAGTCGTCTGCTGCAGCATGATTTCCGAAAGCCAGACGTGATAGGGATCAGCCCGCACGCCGGGCTTCGAGCGCCAGGGCAGTTCGCGGGCATGGGCATCATACCACTGAAGAAGTTTCCTGGGCAAAAGCCCTTGTTTGGCCATGGTGCTGCGCGACATCCTGAATTCCAGGAGATCATAGAGCCAATAACGCGGCCGTCGACAAACAGTTTTCAGCGGATTGAAACGTACTGTGCGCGCTCCAGCAATCCAGCTCCAGTAGCCGCATAATTGTTTCAATCAGGAGAGTTCAAAAACCAGCCGCCTGAAGGCCCGCATCAGCTGCCAGTGGAAACGGCTGTTCAAGCGCACGGCAAAATGGCAGGGCGGCACATTCCAGGCACCAGCATCACCACGGTCATGGCCCGCATGGCGGCTTACGTGCCTGCGGACGAGATCGAAGCCCTGAGTTTCTGGCGGGGCATGGCCCTGGCCATCCACGCGGTGGAAGATCAGTTCACGGAACAGGGTGCGGCGTTTGACGCCGCCACCAATGCCGCCCGCGTCGGGCTGGACGGCGGCGCGGCCATTCCCCCACCGGCCTTGAGCCGGTGAACCAGCCCTTCCGCAACTCCGCTGTCGCCGGCTGACGATCTGGTCAACCACCGGCGCATCGAACGGCAACTGACCACCGCACCCAAGCCCCGTCCGGCTCTGCCGGACGAAGCATTGTGGTGCCTGTCCTGATTCAGTTCCATCTTGACACTGCCTCACATGAAGCATATATCAGCCTCACTTGATACAGGAGCAAAGTCCATGGCGACCCAAGCAGCGGCAACCGTTGAGACCCTTCTCGGGGTCAATGCCAATGTCGGCAATACGCGCCTCGGCCTTGCCAACTCGATTTTGAGCGGGCTTCCGGTGAGTGCGCTCGACCGGCTGGCAGACGCGGTCGCGCCCGACGACGCAAGGTTTAAGTTTCGGCTCATCCCCAAGGCTACACTCGAACGTCGCAAGAAATCGGCAACGCGGCTTTTGACCAGTGTAGAAGGCGACCGACTGGCACGGCTGGCGAAGGTCTATGTGTTCGCACTCGACATTTATAAGGACAGTAAAAACGCCCGCGAGTTCCTTGACCGGCCCCATGCGATGCTTGATGGCAAGCCACCGCTCGACGTTGCACTCGAAACAGGCCCCGGAGCCGATGCGGTTATCAACCTGCTTGGGCGCATCGCCTATAGCGGTGGCGTGTGAGTGGGCAAAAGACCGACCGCGTCCTGACCTGCTTTCGGATTGGTGATCCCAAGGGTGCGTATCCGATCTATGACAGCCAAGGCGCGCGCCTTTATCCGGGGCGGTGGAATACACCCGCCAGCCCGATCATCTATACGTCCGAATATTATTCGACCGCGATGCTCGAAAAACTGGTCCATGCCAGTTCGGTCATCCCCAAGGGACAGCATTACATCCGCATCAAGATTCCCAACGGCACCAGCTACGAGATTTTCGACACCGCCAAGCATTCAGGATGGGACGGCAAGCGCGAGGGCATCTGCAAGCGCATTGGCCACGCTTGGGTCAAAGAGGCGCGATCGGCCATCCTGATTGTGCCGTCGATACCGGCACGGCTGGATCGCAACATCCTGATCAACCCGGCACACCCCGACGCCGCTGCAATCACGCATGAATTGCCGACACCGCTCTGGTGGGACGAGCGGCTCTATTCCTGAGCGGCGATGACCGAGCGCCCTCCCTCCACATGCAAAGAGATTTGCAAGCTGGATACCAGCGCCAGCGTCTGCACCGGCGCTGCGGTCACACCTTGGGAGTCCGCGCCCAGGTCGCGGATGGTGATCCGATCATGGTGGGCGGCGCGAAATGGTATTCGAAAGGCAGGCTGCCGAAGGTTTACAATACGCCCTATGGCGTTGTTTCAATGGATCGTCATGTTTATCAGCCTGCTGAAGGCGGCACGACTTCCTGCCCCATGGATGTCGGGGCGAGGATCATCAGAAAGGCGACGCCTCGGTTCGCCAAGATGGTGGCGCACAAATTCGCCCATGGCGCTGCCACACATGTATTGGAAGACCTGGCTCAGAACCATGGCCGCCCTTGCCTGAAGGCCACCCTGCAGGATTTGGCCACGCATGTCGGGACAGTCGTGCAGGCGAAGGAAGAAAGCTGGAGTTACGCGACACCGGAACTGGGCAAGGTTGCGACGATTGCCATAGGGGTTGATGGC
>JANOTU010000448.1:0-2804 GCA_031416515.1 Hyphomicrobiales bacterium | reverse complement strand
GGCCCGGTCGTGGCCGCTGGCTGGCTCGCTGCCACGGCGGTCGGCGCAGTCGCCGGCGGCACCGTGGGCGGCATTGTTGGAGCCCTGGTCTCGGTCGGTGTGCCGGAAGAGCACGCGGAGGTCTATTCGGAAGTGGTGCGCCGCGGCGGCACGCTGCTGTCTGTAAAAGCTGACGCCAGCCAAAGCCAGGTGGTGCATGACATCGTCGATCGCCATGGCCCCGTCGATCCAGCCGACCGCGCGGTTGAATTCCGCAACAGCGGCTGGACCAAGTTCGATCCCGATGCTCCGGCCTACTCGGCGTCCGAGTCGACAACTGAACGGATACGCCGCGTTTCGTAAACGTCCGGCCCAAGACTGAAGTGGCAGTGGCGGTGCCTGGCATCGCCACTGCCGCTGTTTCAGTGTGACCGTCGTAGAGAAATCTTGGTACAGTCTAGTCCAGGGCAGCGCTTTTTATGGAAATGACAACGGAAATCGGCATCTGCCTCGCCATTGTGGCAGCCGCGGTGGCGCTGTTTGCGTGGGACCGCATCGCCGCTGACATTGTGGCGCTGGGTGTGCTGGTGGCCATCATCGTGACCGGGCTGGTTGATTCCGCGGCCGCATTCGCAGGCTTTGGCAGCAGCACGGTGGTCATGATGCTGGGGCTCCTGATCATGACGGCGGCGCTGTCGCACACCGGTATTGTCGATATGGCGGGCCGCGCCATTCTCAATCATGTGGGGTCCAATCCCATGGTGCAGCTGGCGACCATCATGATCGCGGTGTCGTTTCTCTCAGCTTTTATCAGCAACACCGCGGCCACAGCATTTTTCATTCCCGTGGTGCTGGGGTTTGCCCAGACAGCGAAGCTCAGCCCATCAAAATATTTGCTGCCTGTAGCATTCGCGTCAATCCTCACCAGTTCGGTGTCGTTGATCAGCACCTCCACCAACATTGTGATCAGCGAGCTTTTGACCAAGGCCGGGCAGCCGGCCATGGGCATGTTTGAACTCTCCCCGGTCGGTATCCCTATTGCCGTGGCTGGCCTCATCTACATGATGACCATCGGCGTCCGCCTGATGCCGGACCGCAGTGAGGACGGCGCGTCCAGCCAAGGCGTGGGAAACCGGACCTACCAGGCCGATGTGATCGTGCCAGCGGAGTCGGCGATGATTGGCAAGACCCTGGCCCAGTCACCTTTAAGAAAAAGCTCCGGGCTGGAAATTCGAAAGTTGATCCGGGATGGCACGTCGACCGACCTGGAAACAGCAATCCTGGCGCCGGGCGATGAGCTGCTGGTGGAAGGGGAACGCCAGGACCTGCTCAAGATCAAGGACATGAAGGGTTTTGAGATCAAGGCCGATGTGCATCTGGCCGACGCCAGGCTGGCGGTTGAAGATGTGGCCATCGTCGAGGGCGTGCTCATGCCAGGCTCGCCGCTGCTTGGCCAAACTTTGCGCGAGGCTGAGTTTCATGATCGCTACGGCCTGCAAGTGCTTGGCATCAACCGGGCTGGCTACTCCATCCCCAGGAAAGTGAGCCGCACGCGGCTGCGGCTGGGCGATGTGCTGTTGCTGCAAGGCACGCCCGACAATGTCAAACTGCTGGAGCGCGGCAACCTGTTCAATATCTTCGGCGGGGTGGATGCTGTGCGGCTCAAGACATCGCACAGCGCCCTGGCGGTTGGGATTTTCGCGGCCGCCCTGCTGGCGGCGACATTTGATGTGATGTCGCTGCCCGTGGCGGCGATCGCCGGCGCGTTTCTCATGCTGGTCACCCGCTGCATCGCTCCCGAGGAGGCCTACCGGCGCGTCGAATGGAAAGTGCTGATCCTGATTGGTTCACTGCTCTCGCTGGGGGCGGCGATGGAGGCAACCGGCACCGGCAGATATCTGGCGGCGCAGTTGATCGCAGTGATTGGCGATCAAAACCCGCTGCTGGTGCTGTCATGTTTTTTTGCGCTGACTGTGGCCTTGACGCAGCCCATGTCCAACCAGGCAGCGGCAATCGTGATTGTGCCCATCGCGCTGGCGACCGCAACCCAGCTTGGGCTTAACCCGCGCAGCTTCGCCATGATGATCGCCGTGGCCGCGAGTTGTTCCTATCTGACCCCGCTGGAGCCTTCGAGTTTGATGGTTTACGGGCCAGGAAAATACCGCTTCATGGACTTCGTCAAAGTCGGATTTCCGCTGACCTTCCTGATTTATGGCCTGGCCATATTGCTGGTGCCGTGGTTCTGGCCGCTGCAAGCTGGATGATTTGAGCATTTTTTTGGTAAGGGCTGACAGGTAATAGCCCGTCACCCCAGCGAGCGATTTAGGCGGTATTCATCAATTGAGTGTCGCGCTGCTTGCGTCGGACCAAGGCGTGCCGATCATCGGAAGGGGCTTGCAAGTCGATTCCCAAGGGCGGGACGCCCGCGCTCCCGGGATCCTGGGATCGCGCTATGGAACCTTTCATGAAGTCGCGCATTTCTTATGGACTGCGGATGACAAATCCCCCCCCTTGGAACCCGCAGCATGCGGGTGAGCCTTTTGGCGATCCGCAAGAGGCCCTCCGATCCCCCCACCCCCCTGCCTCGGAGGGCCTCTCCCCTCTTAACTGCATCATAAAGACCGTTGTCGGTCCCTCCCCCCCTGCGGGGCTAAGGGAGTCACACATTTCTCGCGGGCTTGAATTGCCTTCTTTTCTTCTCCCTTGGGAGAAGAAGGGGGCCGTCGCTCTTGTCTGCGACGGGAAGATGAGGGGGCACCGCAGCCAAGTTATTGATACCGGTGTGGGCGCACCCACCCCAATCAACGGCAAAGGGGCCCACCCAC
>JANOTU010000447.1:0-1956 GCA_031416515.1 Hyphomicrobiales bacterium | reverse complement strand
GCATAAATACCACAGTAGGCCGTTTGCTACCCTATAATTCAATCAACGTGACATATTAATCGTACTACTCATCCACGCCACAAACCATGATTTGGGGTAAACAAGCTATCCGCAGATTACGCAGAAAAGGCGCAGATGAGTCCTTCATAATCTGCGCCTTTTCTGCGTAATCTGCGGATAAAAAATGAAGAAACCGGAGAGCCATGGCGAACAAGCCCGATGCCATTGCGGCGATTGAGAACTGGTCAAATCATAGCCTGTGGCGTGGATCAGTATATTGAGTCTGGCAAAGCCGGCCTCCGCACTCTATGGAAACGCGCGTGACTGAAACTTTATTCGATACGGCGCGGTGGCTTGTGGGGGCCATCGCCAGGGGCCTCCTTGGACGAGATCATGGGGTGCTGGACCGGCTTTCTGGCCAAGCGCTTGACGCTGCGCATTTTCGCGTGCCCCAGCCAGCGCGCCTGCCCGTGTTGCGCCATCTCGCGGAATGCACCGCGGAGGCCATGCTGCTGGATGCTGATCTGGCCGCCGCCATCGCCGCCATTGAAGAACATCTGCGCTGGCGGCAATCATCCAGCTACAGCGACCAGGTGCTGGGCGAAGGTTTTTCTGCCAATTATGGCTGGTGCGAAATCATCGGGCCGCAAGGGTTTTTTACCGGAGATGATTTTCTGCTTGGGCTCTTGATGCTGGGTCCGAACCGGCATTACCGCGACCACTATCATCCAGCGCCAGAGCTATACTGGCCGCTCACCGGTCTCTCGCAGTGGAAGCAGGGGACGGGTGATTTTGAACACAAGGATGCTGGCGCCGTCATCTGGCATGAATCGGGCGTTGTCCATGCAACCAAAACGCAGTCCGAGCCGTTGCTTGCGGTATGGTGCTGGACCAGAGGCACCGACACGCCCGCAAGACTGGTTGACGTATGAAACTGGTTGTCACGCTGATGATTTCCTATCTTGCGGTTGTGGCGGGCATGTACGTGTTGCAGCGCAAGCTGCAGTATCATCCTGAGAACAGCGGCCAAATGCCGGGGGATGTCGGCATATCGGGAGCAAGTGTCGAGACGCTTGCAACACCGGATGGTGAAAACATCATTGTCTGGTATTCACCAGCGGTGGGAACACAGCCCACCATTATCTATTTCCATGGCAACGCGGGCGAAATCGCAGGCAGGCCGCTTCGCTTCAAGTATTATCAAAGCCGGGGGTTTGGCGTGGCTTATGTCTCCTATCGGGGCTTTGGCAAAAGCACCGGGTCACCTACTGAGGCGGGGCTGATCACCGATGCTGTAACCGCTTATGACTGGCTTTCGGGCAAGAACATCCGTCCACAGAGCATTGTCCTGCTGGGCGAGTCGCTTGGCACAGGTGTTGCGGTCCAACTTGCGGCGATGCGGGGGGTGGGCGCTGTGGCGCTTGAAGCGCCTTACACATCGACAGCCGATGTTGCCTTCCGGGCCTACTGGTGGCTGCCGGTGCGGCTGCTGATGAAAGACCAGTTCAGGTCCATCGATTTCATCAAGAGAGTGAAAGCGCCATTGCTGGTCATTCACGGCGAGGACGACACGCTCATTCCGCTTGAGCTTGGCGAGAAGCTGTTTGCCGCCGCGAATGAACCCAAGGAACTGGTGGCCATACCGGGCTTTGGCCATGAGGTCTTGTTCGAGGAAGCCACATGGGCGCGCGAGGCCGCGTTTTTCGAAGGCGTGTTCCAGCCCTGATCACGCCTTCAGACAATCGCCTGCAGACCCTTCCGGTCAACGATTGCCAGGAGCCGCATGGCCGGGCCGCCGGGCCGCTTGGCGCCGCGCTCCCATTCCGACACAAGATTCTTTGAAACGTTCAGATAGCGCGCGAATATGGGTTGTGAGACCTGCTCCCGCTCGCGTATCGCCTTGATGTCTTCGGGCTTGAGGTCCGGAGCCGGAATCAGGCAGCCCTCGTCGAACTC
>JANOTU010000446.1:0-6832 GCA_031416515.1 Hyphomicrobiales bacterium | reverse complement strand
TCGACATTGCCATGCGGCCGTTCGGCCAGAATGACACAGGCTTCAGCAAGCGCAATGAAGGCACGGGGCTTGGACTTCCCATCGCCTATTCGCTGGCGCGCCTGCACGGCGGCGATCTTCGAATTGCCAGCGAGAAAGGCGTGGGCACCAAGGTCACCCTCACTCTGCCGACGGTTGACGGAAACCACCCCCATTTCCATGCCAACACAATTTGACAGCCAAGGCGGACACCATGAATGAACTCACCACGCAAAGCACCAGTCATTTTCCGGCTTCGCTGCAAAACGATCTGCATGTCGGGCGCATTGTCTCGGTGACCGGCGGCAATGCCGTTGTGCTGCTCGATCCGGATGAAAACCCCCTGATCAGCCCTGCTGCCAAAGGCCTTGAGATCGGCACCCTGTTGAAATTCGACTCGCACAGATCGATTTCCCTTGCCATGATTTCCGGGCTCAGCGCGCCGATGCCGTCGCACAATGCCAATGAGCAGGAATTGCGCATCGCCGAGGTCGAGTTCATCGGCGAGCTGCCCAAGGGCGCTGATGGCCTGCCCCTGAATTTCCGGCGTGGCATTTCCACTTATCCCTCGCTTGGCGACTCGGCCTGGTGGGCCAATCAGGCCGAGCTTGCCAAGGCCTATGCCTGTGATGATGCAACCGGGGTTCGCGTGGGCTACATCCACCAGGACAGCTCGATCCCCGCGATGATCAAGACCGATGAAATGCTGGGCAAGCATTTCGCTGTATTGGGGACCACCGGCACGGGCAAATCCAACGCCGTTGCCCTCATCTTGCGGCGCATTCTTGAAAAAAGCCCGCAAGGCCACATCGTCCTGCTCGACCTGCACCGCGAATACGCCCAGGCTTTTCCCGGTATTGCTGAGGTGATCACGCCAGACAACATGGTGCTGCCGTTCTGGCTGCTGAATTTCGAGGAAATGTCAGAGATCATCGTCGGCTCGCAAGCCGGGCGTGAGACCGACACTGAAGTGCTGCGCGAACTGATCCCGATTGCCAAACTGCGATACTTGAACAACCAGCGGCGTGACCGCAACGGCACGATGCGCCCGCGTGAGGCAGGCGAATTGCTCAATCCCGGCGTGGACTCGCCCCTACCCTACCGTATCTCCGACATCACCGGCCTGCTTGATGAATACATGGGCAAGCTGGAGCTCAAAGGTGAACTCGCACCCTACAAGCGCCTTAAGGCACGATTTGATCTCATCACCCGGGATCCGCGTTATGCCTTCATGTTTGGCGGCCTGACCGTCCAGGACACCATGACCCAGATCATCGCCCGCATCTTCCGCATGCCGGTCAACGGCAAGCCCCTGGCAATCCTTGAACTCGGAGGCCTGCCGTCTGAAATCATCAATGTTGTGGTCTCAGTCCTGGCGCGTCTTGCTTTCGATTTCGCCATGTGGAGCGGCGGACGCGTGCCGATAACATTCGTATGCGAAGAGGCTCACCACTACGCCCCCGCCGACAAGACCACGGGATTTGAGCCCACCAAGCGCGCCATCTCGCGCATCGCCAAGGAGGGCCGCAAATATGGCGTGTCCATCTGCATCATCACCCAGCGGCCGGCCGATCTTGACCCGACAATCTTGTCACAATGCAGTACTATTTTCTCTCTGCGCCTGACCAATGAGCGCGACCAGAACATTCTGCGCACTGGCATATCCGACTCGGCTGCCAGCCTGCTTGATTTCATGGGCACCATGGGCGCTGGCGAGGCGATTATTTTTGGTGAAGGCGTGGCCCTTCCCACCCGTATCAAATTCGATCTCCTGCCGCTCTCCGAACAGCCCCGCAGCCAGACCGCTTCCTTCACTCAAAGCTGGGCCAAGGACCTGCCCGATGACTCATTCCTCACCGAAACCGTCAGTCGTTGGCGCGCCCAGAGCCACAACCCAGACAGCGCGGGCTATACAGTGGAAACAGAAACAGAATTGACGGAACAGGCACCGGTGGAGCGTGTGCAAGGGGGATTGCGTCGGAGCGACGCAGCGCCCGTCGCCCCGCCTACCTTGCGCAAAAACCCTGCGGGCTTTGGCGGCGCAAATCGCTAGCGGGCGAGGGCCTTGCGCCTTGGCCCCGCCCCCGCTATCAAGTCCGCACTCAAGATCCTGTTGGGGGATCGGCTAACGGTAGGCCCTCAGACTCTGACTCTGATTGTCTAGGTTCGAATCCTAGTCCCCCAGCCAGTCATATCATTGTGAAAGTCGTGCCATGAAAATTACCATCACCGTCGACTGCACACCCGAAGAAGCGCGGAGTTTTCTGGGCGCGCCGGACTTGAGCGCGGTTCAGAGCCAGATGATGTCTGCGTTTCAGGAGCACATGCAGCACAACCTTTCGGCCGACCCCGATGCTGCGATGAAGGCCTGGTTTGGCCCGGCGCTGCAGGGCTTCGCTGACCTGCAGAAATCTTACTTGCAGGCTGCCGGCAAGCCCGCTGGCAAGGCCGACAAATAACGGAACCAACGTCCCTGTTGTGCGTTGGATGGCTGTCCCCACACGCTCACTGGAGAGTTGCCATGTTGAAAACTGCCCTGTTTGCTGCTGCGTTGTCCGTCGCAGCCTGTGTTCCCGCCCTCGCCCAAATGCCCGAGATGATGATGAAAATGAAGCCGGGCATGACCATGTCTGAGGCCGGCAAGGGCTATATGGGCGCCATGCAGATGATGCACAAAGACATGATGACCATGGAAATGACGGGTGATCCGGAAGGTGATTTCGTCCGCATGATGATCCCGCACCACCAAAGCGCCGTGGCCATGGCAGATGTGCTTTTGCAGCAGCCAAATGTTGATGCTGAGATCAAGGCCATGGCGGAGAAGATCAAGTCCAGCCAGCAGCAGGAGATCGATGCTTTCCAAAAGTGGCTGGCGGCTCACCCGGAATAGTCCACGGCGGCCTTCGCTTGCGGGAAGGGGGCTTGCTCGGGTAGAGACCAAGTCTCATCCTCCTCCCACACTGAAGGAACACCCCCCGCGTGGCCACAACTCCCGCTATGACGATCATGATCGCCGCTGTCCGCAAGGCGGCGCGCGGTGTGCAGCGCGATTTTGGCGAGGTGGCCAATCTGCAGGTCTCGCTCAAAGGCCCTGGCGACTACGTGACCGCCGCTGACAAGCGCTGCGACAAGGTGCTGCGCGAGGAACTGGGCAAGGCGAGGCCTGATTACTCCTTCCTCACCGAAGAGTTTGGCGTGGTGAAGGGCAACGATCCTGATCACCGCTTCATCATTGATCCCATCGACGGCACCACCAATTTCATGCATTCGGTGCCCAGCTTCGCCATCAATGTGGCGCTGGAGCGCAAGGGCGAGATTGTCGCCGCTGTCACCTATAATCCGATCACGGATGAATTGTTCACGGCGGAAAAAGGCTCAGGGGCCTTTCTCAACAACAAGCGCCTGCGGGTGGCCGCGCGCACCGATATTCATGAAACACTGGTGGCTTATGAGGTGCCGCACCGGGGGGGCAAGGACTTGGGCCTGTCGCGCGCGGAGATCGGCATTCTCCAGGGCAAGGTCATCGGTATTCGGGGCCTGGGTTCGGCGGCGCTGGCGCTGGCCTATGTGGCGGCGGGGCGCTTTGACGCCTTTATCTGCCGGGGCCTCAAGTCCTGGGACATGGCGCCGGGCATTTTGCTGGTGCGCGAGGCTGGCGGTTTTACCAGCGACTGCGACGGCGAGGCCAGCCCCATGGATACCGGCAACATCCTCGCCGCCAACGCCGACCTGACGCCGCTGTTCAAGGCTGCGCTTGGAGAGGCCCGCAAGGTCTGACCCCGCCCCATTCTCGCCCCAAAATGCTCCTTTCCTGAGCGATGAGAGAGGCAGAGCTGTGACACCAGAGATCACACGGCGCGGGGTGCTTGGGCTTGTGGCGATGGCTGCGGCGGGCTGCACCGCGAAAGGCGCGGCCTACAATCCCGCAACGGTTTCCGCCGATGGCCGGACCGGCATTATCCATGTCTATCGCCCGCTTGGCACTATGGCCACGCGGGGGGAATCGCCTTTTGTCAGGATTGGCGGAAAATCCCATGGCCGGATGAAAGCGGGATCGTTTATCGCAGTCCCCATGCCGGAAGGCGATGTCAAAGTCACCGTGCAGCAAAGCCTGTTCCTGCTGATGCCGACCATTCCCCGCAGTGTCACAGTGACGGTGGTGGCGGGCGGCAGTTCCTATGTGCGCCTTGACCAGAAAATCGATGGCGCGGATGTGGGCGGGGGTGTCAGCGTCAGCCAGTCGGTCGAAATCGAGGAAGTCTCCATCGAAGTGGGCCAGGCTGAGATCGAAAGCACTCGCCAGAATGGCTGACAGCGGTTACATCTGATGGCCAATGAGGAGTTGCCATGACTGATGACCTTAACTGGAGAAGTGCCGCAAAACTGGTGAAGGGTTTTGCCAAGAAGAAATTCTCACCCGTGGAAGTGGCCGAGGCCTGCATCGCGCAGATTGAGAAGCACGATGGCAAGATCAATGCTGTTTGCGGGCTTCATGGCGAGGAGGCATTGGCGCAGGCGCGGGCCAGTGAGGCGCGGTGGAACAAGGGCTCCCCGCTGGGGCCGGTGGACGGTGTGCCGGTGCTGGTCAAGGACATTTTGCTGGTCAAAGGGTGGTCCACTTTGCGGGGGTCAAAAACTGTTGATCCCAAACAGGACTGGAGCAACGATGCGCCCTCAGTGGCGCGGTTGCGGGAAAGCGGGGCGGTGTTTTTGGGCACCAGCGCCACACCGGAATTTGGCTGGAAAGGTGTGACCGATTCACCCCTCACCGGTATTACCCGCAACCCCTGGGACTTGACGAAAACACCGGGCGGCTCATCGGGGGGAGCCTCCGCTGCGCTGGCCGCAGGCTATGCGCCGCTGACGCTGGGCACTGATGGCGGCGGCTCCATTCGCATTCCCGCTGGCTTCACGGGCATATTCGGGTTGAAGCCAGCTTTTGGCCGTGTGCCCGCCTGGCCGCTGTCGCCCTTTGGCACCGTGGCGCATGTAGGGCCGATGACGCGAACTGTTGAAGATGCGGCCCTGATGATGAATGTGATCGCCCAGCCAGACGCCCGCGACTGGCATTCCCTGCCCTATGACGGGCGCGACTACACGCGCAAACTGGACAAGGGCGTGAAAGGCCTGCGTATCGCTTTCAGTCCGCGCCTTGGTTACGTCGATGTTGATCCGGAAATTGCGAAACTGGTGCAGAAGGCGGTGAAAGTACTGGCCGCTTTGGGCGCCCATGTCGAAGAGGTTGACCCTGGCTTTTCAGACCCGGCTTCGTGCTTTCGCACCCTGTGGTGGGTGGGTGTGCGCAATGCGCTGGGCCATCTCTCAAAGGAGAAACGCAAGCTGCTTGATCCGGGGCTGGCCGATGTGCTGGAACAGTCCGCCGCGATCACGCTTGAGCAATATCTCGCGGCCATCGCAGAGCGCGGCGCTCTCGGCAGCAAGATGCGCCAGTTCATGAAAGGCTATGACCTACTCCTGACGCCGACGCTGCCCACTGCCGCATTTGCCGCAGGCAAGCTCTCGCCCGTCGATGATGGCAAGGGCAAATGGGTGAACTGGACGCCCTTCAGCTATCCCTTCAATTTGACCCAGCAGCCAGCGGCAAGCGTACCATGCGGCTTCACCAAGGCAGGGCTACCCGTAGGCCTGCATGTGATCGGCGGCATGTTTGACGACGCTACAGTATTACGCGCCGCTCACGCCTATGAGGCGGCTACCGATTGGACCAGCAGGCGACCCCGTCTCGCTTAAGCAGCGATCTGGGGTTCCAGCTTGGTGATTTCGTCTTTTAACCTGAGTTTTCGGCGCTTGAGTTCGGCGATTTCAGTGTCCGATGCGGCCGGGTGGGCCATGGCTTCGGCCAATTGGGCCTCAAGGGCCTTGTGCTTGGCGGCAAGCTCGCTGAGATGCGCTTGAAGACTCATGCGTTCCTCCAGTTCCAGGGTTGACGACAGTATGATGACATAGAAATGGGGTCTTGTCGAACCCCTGACAAGGGCATAGGTGAAGACGGAGTAAATTTATTTCGGGGGGGGCACCGCGTGGACACATTGCAGGAAGTGGCATTGCGGTCGAAGTTGCAGAACCTGTTGCAGCAGCACCGCGATCTCGATATCGCCATTCTGTCGCTGGAGGAGACCGGCACCGGCGACCAATTGCAACTGCGCCGCCTGAAGAAAATGAAACTCGAACTCAAAGACACAATCCAGCAAATCGGGACCATGCTGATTCCCGACATCATCGCATAAGGTTCATCCCGTGCCCAAACCCGTCGCCATCATCATGGGCAGCCAGTCAGACTGGCCGACCATGAAACATGCCGCTGCAACGCTTACCCAATTGGGCGTGGCCTTTGAATCGAAAATCGTCTCGGCGCACCGCACGCCCGAGCGGCTCTACGCTTTCGCCAAGGGTGCGAAGGGCGATGGCTTCAAGGTGATCATCGCCGGAGCTGGCGGCGCCGCCCATCTCCCCGGCATGACGGCGGCGATGACGACGCTGCCGGTCTTCGGCGTTCCTGTTGAATCCAAAGCCCTGTCTGGCCAGGATTCGCTTTACTCCATTGTGCAGATGCCCGCTGGCATTCCAGTGGGCACACTTGCCATCGGCAAATCCGGCGCGATTAACGCAGCCCTCCTTGCCGCAAGCGTGCTGGCGCTGTCGGACGAAGCGCTGGCCAACCGGCTGGAATCGTGGCGCGCTGCGCAGACAGCGGCAGTTGCTGAAACCCCAAAGGATGAAGCATGATACCCTCCTTTTCTTTCCTCCCCCCCTTGCGGGGGGGGGGTGAAGAGCAGCAAGAAAGAGGGGGGGC
>JANOTU010000445.1:0-9814 GCA_031416515.1 Hyphomicrobiales bacterium | reverse complement strand
TGCGCGAAATGAGCGCGGCAAACATGACTGCCCCGGACCGCGACGCCATGATAAGATCAATGGTGGAGGGTCTTGATGCAAAACTTGAAGTCAATGGCGATGATCTGGAAGGCTGGCAAAAATTGATCCGGGCACGGACGGTGTTGAACGAAATGGACAAGGCGAGGGCGGCATTGGCTGCGGCGAAAGCCCAGTTCAGGGACAGGCCGGAGGCGGTGGCGGTGCTGGATGGGCTGGCGAGGGAGTTGAAGGTAGAATGAAAGCTGACTTCCTCATCCTGAGGTGCGAGCCCTTGCGAGCCTCGAAGGACCGGTCGATCATTCGGGCTGCGGTCCTTCGGGGCTCGCGAAGGCGCTCGCACCTCAGGATGAGAAAGTCAGCTTTCATTCTACCTTCAACTCCCTCGCCAGCCCATCCAGCACCGCCACCGCTTCCGGCCTGTCCTTGAACTGCGTTTTCGCCGCGGCCAATGCCGCCCTCGCCTTGTCCATCTCGTTCAACACCGTCCGTGCCCGGATCAATTTCTGCCAGCCTTCCAGATCATCGCCATTGACTTCAAGTTTCGCATCAAGACCCTCCACCATTGATCTTATCATGGCGTCGCGGTCCGGGGCAGTCATGTTTGCCGCGCTCATTTCGCGCAGTTCCGCCTCCAGCATGGGCCGCCAGGGGGCGTCGGCTGGCGATTCAGCGAGGAATGTCTGAAAGTGAGCTTGCGCGGCCTCGATCTTGGCCTCCTGCTTGAGGGCGATACCTCGAAAGAACCGGGCCTTGGGCAGTTTTGCATCAAGCTTCAGCGCCTCGCCAAAGGCGGCATTGGCTTCCGCCGTAACCAGCCCGCGATTGGAAAAGACCAGCATCTCGGCATATTCGGCGAATGCCGCAGCGGTGGGGGCTGAATATCTGAGGATGTTGGCGTAGGCATTGGCGGCATCATCCCAGCGCTCCATGCGCCGGTAGGCCGGGGCCAGCACGCGCCAGCCCTGCGCATCCTCCGGCTTCTCCGCCAGATGGGCTTCAACCTTGGCGATGAGGGCCACCATGTCTTCATTCTCGACAGCGTTTTCAAGCCTGGCCAGCAGCGGCACATCAGGCAGGTCCGGATTGCCCCTGAGCAAATAGATCGGCACCGCCACCGCCGGAATCAGCAGCACCCCCACAACCGCGATCAACGGCGAGCGCGACGATTTGGTGGAACCGCTGCCCGCCTGAAGGAGTCGCCGCGAGATTTCATTGCGGGCGGCTTCCGCCTCGGCCACGCCGATCAGCCCCCGCGCCATGTCGCGGTCAAGCTCGCTCAACTGGTCGCGGAATACGGCGCGGTCAAAGCTGGCGCGGTCGGCGGCCTCGTATTTGCGCCACACAGGCCACAGCAGCACCGCCATCACGGCAGCCAGCATCAATGCAAGAATGAACCAGATCATCATCGGAATAGGGGATATGCCTGTCGCCGTTGAAATTGCAATGCCATTGTCGCATGGCGGCATTGGGGCGTCGGAAATTCCTTTGTCGGCGGCGCAGCGATTTGATAGAGGGGGGCCATGAAGTCGCGCTATTCCATATTTTCCCTCGCCCGCAATGCCGCGAACTACCACAAGGACTGGGAGCGCACCTGGCGTTCGCCTGCGCCCAAGGCCGAATATGACGCCGTGATTGTCGGCGCTGGCGGCCACGGGCTGGCCACGGCCTACTATCTCGCCAAGAACCACAAGATGACCAATATCGCGGTTGTCGAAAAATCCTGGCTGGGCGGCGGCAATACGGGGCGCAACACCACCATCATCCGCTCCAACTATCTACAGGATTCCTCCATCGCCATTTATGAATTGGCGCGCTCGCTCTATGAAGACCTGTCGCAGGAACTGAACTTCAACGTGATGTTCTCCCCGCGCGGTGTTCTGATGCTGTGCCAGACCGAGCATGAGCTCCGCGCCTTCAAGCGCACCGCCCATGCCAACCGGCTCGCGGGGATGGATTGCCGGATGATTGCAGCGGCGGAAGTCAAGCAACTGGTGCCCATCATCAATGATGATCCGGGCTGCCGCTATCCGATTTTGGGGGCCTACTATCAGCCGCGTGGCGGCACCGCGCGGCATGACGCTGTGGCCTGGGGCTATGCGCGGGGCGCTGATGCCATGGGCGTGGACATCATCCAGAATTGTGAAGTGACCGGCATTGACCGCGATGCGAATGGTGTTACGGGCTTGCAAACCACACGCGGGGCCATCCGTACTGGCAAGATTGGCGTTGTGACTGCAGGCCATGTCTCCACGATTATGGACATGGCGGGCCAGCGCATGCCGATTGAGAGCCTGTGCCTTCAGGCGCTCGTATCAGAACCCATCAAGCCGGTGCTCGATTGCGTGGTGATGGCCAACACCGTGCATGGCTATATGAGCCAGTCCGACAAGGGCGAGTTGGTGGTGGGCGGCGGCACCGACCCTTACAACAACTACTCCCAGCGCGGCTCTTTTCCGGCGCTTGAACACACCGTGACGGCGCTGGTTGAAACCTTCCCCATTATCTCGCGGCTCAGGATGCTGCGCATGTGGGGCGGCATTGTCGATATGACCGGCGACCGCTCGCCCATCATCGGCAAGACCGATGTGGAAGGCCTGTTTGTCAATTGCGGCTGGGGAACGGGCGGCTTCAAGGCCATCCCCGGTTCGGGGTGGGTTTTCGCCGACACCCTGGCCAACAACCGCCCGCACCCGATTGCCGAGCCATTCGGTCCCTCCCGCTTCGCCGAAGGCCGCCTGATCGACGAGAGCGTTGCGGCGGCGGTGGCGCATTGATGGCCCGCATCCTTCATCCTGAGGTGCTCGCGCCCTTGCGCGAGCCTCGAAGGACTGTATCAGCCGCTCCGGCCCTTCGAGGCTCGCTGCGCTCGCACCTCAGGGTGAGGAGTTAACCATGCTGACCCTCACCTGTCCCGTCTGCCACGCCAGCGGCGATGAAACTGATTTCCATTACGGCGGTCAGGCGCATGTGCGCCGTCCCGCCAGCCATGATCCGGCCAACATCACCGACGAGCAACAGCGCGATTATCTCTTCATCCGCAAGAACCCCAAGGGCTTGCACCATGAGCGCTGGCGCTGCGACAGGGGCTGCGGCAAGTGGTTCCATGCGGGCCGCGATACGATGACCATGGAGTTCAAAGTTTTTTATCTCATCAGCGAGCCTGCGCCATGAGCAACAGGCCTTTCCGCACCGGCGCTGGCGGCAGCCGCATCGACACCGCCAAGAAAATCCATTTCACCTTCGATGGCAAGCCGATGACCGGCTATGCGGGCGATACACTCGCTTCTGCTGTCATGGCGTCTGGCCAGCGCGTCATGGGCCGCAGTTTCAAATATCACCGGCCACGGGGCGTGGTGGGCCTGGGCTCGGAGGAGATGAACGCGCTGGTCGGCGTGGGCGTTGGCGCGCGCCACGAGCCCAATCTTCGCGCCACCCAGGTTGAACTTTACGAAGGCCTGACAGCGGTCAGCCAGAACCGCTGGCCATCGCTGAATTTCGATGTGGGAGCGATCAACAACAGGCTGTCGCGGTTTCTGCCCGGCGGGTTTTATTATAAAACCTTCATGTGGCCGCAGCGCTTCTGGAAGCATGTTTACGAGCCGTTCATCCGCCGCGCCGCTGGATTGGGGCGAGCACCCGAAGGCCGTGATCCCGACACATATGAGCAAATCCATGCGCATTGCGATGTGCTGGTGGTGGGGGCCGGAATTGCCGGCCTTGAGGCCGCAAGCGCTGCTGCGGCCTTGGGCAGCCGCGTCATCATCGCTGATGAAAACCCGTGGTTTGGCGGCCTCTCTGACATATCTCTGAACCCGCAGACCGAGTGGGTGCAACAAACCACTGATGCGCTGGTGGACGCTGTAAATGTTCATGTGCTGCCGCGCACCACCGCCGTCGGCCACTGGCACCACAATTATCTCCTGCTGTTTGAGCGTGTGGCTGATCATGATCCGGCCCTGTTGGGCAGCGGCAGCCCACGCCACCGCCTGTGGAAGGTTCGAGCCAAACAGGTGATCCTGGCCACCGGGGCCATTGAGCGCCCGCTGGCCTTTGCCAACAACGACCGCCCCGGCATCATGCTGGCTTCAGCCGCGCGCGCCATGGTCACCCGCTACGGCGTTGCCCCCGGCCTCCACGGCGTGGTTTTCACCAACAATGATGACGCCTATCTCACGGCGTTGACTTTGCGCAAAAATGGCGTGGGCGTGCGCGTGGTGGATTCGCGCAGCGTTGTTGACGGCGCGTTGCCAACGCAAGCCCGCAGCGCCGGGATCGATGTGCAAACCAGTTCGGTGATCTCCGCCGTTCACACGACCCTCAGTGGACTGAACATTACCGGCGTCAAGGTCGCCGCCTACCGCAAGGGTCAGGGCCGGGTGATTGCAGAAAAGCACGTCGCCTGCGATTTCATCGCTATGTCGGGAGGCTGGAACCCGGCGTTGCATCTCTGGTGCCACAATGGCGGCAAGATCAAATTCGACGAGACCCTGCAAAGCTTCCGCCCCGACCGCCATCATGACGCCATCACTGCCGTGGGCGCTGCCAATGGCGAGTTCATCAGCTACCCGGAGCCCATGTGGTTTGCCCCCGCCACGGGCAAATACAATGAGGGCAACAAGCACTTCATCGACTTCCAGAATGACGTGACCGCCGCCGATCTGGAGCTTGCCCAGCGCGAGGGCTATGAATCCGTCGAGCACACCAAGCGCTACACCACGCTCGGCATGGCCACCGACCAGGGCAAGACTTCCAATCTGGGCGGCCTCGGCATACTCGCCGAAGCCACGGGCAAGACCATCCCCGAAATCGGTGTCACCACCTTCCGCCCGCCCTATACGCCCTTCTCTTTCGGCTCCATCGCGGGAACACTCACCAAGAACCTGTTCCTGCCAATCCGCCGAACGCCGATATATGATTGGCATGTGGAGAAGAGCGCGGTCTTTGAACCCATCGGCCAGTGGCGGCGCGCCTACACTTACCCGCAAGGAGAGGAAGACAAGCCCGCCAGCATCACCCGCGAAATCCTCAGTGTGCGGAATAAGTGCGGGCTGCTCGATGCCTCAACCCTTGGCAAGATCGAGATCAAGGGACCAGATGCCGCCGAATTCCTTGACCGCATCTACACCAACACCTTCTCCACCCTCAAAGTGGGCCGCTGCCGCTACGGCCTGATGATGAACGAACTGGGCTTTCTCATGGATGACGGCGTGACGGTTCGCCTCGCCGAAGATCACTTCCTCATGCACACCACATCGGGCGGCGCAGACCGGATCGCGGCGTGGCTGGAGGAATGGCTGCAAACCGAATGGACGCAGTACCGCGTTTTCGTCACCCCCGTCACCGAGCAATGGGCGCAATTCGCCATCGCCGGCCCCAAGGCGCGCGAGGTGCTGGCCAGGCTCGAGCCCGATTTTGACATTTCAAACGGAAGCTTGCCGCATATGTCGTTCCGCGAAGGCAAGCTCGGCCCCTACCCGGTGCGCCTGTTCCGCATCAGCTTCTCGGGCGAGTTGTCCTTTGAGGTGGCAACGCCTGCCAATTTGGGCCAAGGCCTGTGGAATGAGATCATTGCGGCCGGCGCTGAGCCTTACGGCACCGAAGCCCTGCATGTGCTCCGCGCAGAGAAAGGCTTCATCGTCGTGGGCGATGAAACTGACGGCACCACCACGCCAAACGATGTCGGCCTCGAAGGCCTCGTCTCAAAGAAGAAAGCCGATTTCATCGGCAAGCGCTCGCTCGAACAGCCCCATCTCAAAGCGCGCAATCGCAAGCAGCTTGTGGGCCTCCTCACCGAAGATCCGAACGAGGTTCTCCCCGACGGGGCCCATGCTGTCCGCGCTGTGAAGCCCAAGCGGCCAATGGAAACAATCGGCCACGTCACCTCCAGCTATCATTCCCCAACCCTCGGCCGCTCCATCGCCATGGCCCTCATCGAAAACGGCCGCGCCAGGATGGGCGAGACATTGTCTTTCCCGCTGGAGGGAAAAACCGTCCGTACAAAGATTGTTTCTCCGGTTTTCTACGACCCAGAGGGAACCCGGCAGAATGTGTGATGCCTTGCTTTCTCCCCTTCCCCCCTCGCGGGGGAAGGTGGATTGCGCCGCAGGCGCAAGCCGGATGAGGGGGCGGTTCAGCGAGTCCCATCGGCAGTTCGACTGGCTGAACCGCCCCCTCATCCGGCGCTTCGCGCCACCTTCTCCCGCAAGGGGAGAAGGGAGTGAAAACCATGACTGAGCTCCATTCCGAATCCCCCCTCGCCCAGATTGAAACCCCGCAAGGCCTCGCTGTGACCGTCCGGGAGATTACCTCCCGTGGCATGATTGATCTGCGTGGGAACGATCCCGCCTTTCTCGCCGCTGTCAGCGAGACCCTCGGCATCAGCCTGCCGCAAGCCCCGCGCAGCAGCATTTCCTGGGGCGACCTAAAAATCCTCTGGCTCTCGACCGATCAATGGCTGATCCTGTGCCCGCACGCCAAAGTCGCCGAACTGCTCGCCAGGCTAAAAGCTGCGCTGGCTCAAATCCATTCCCTGGCCGTCGATGTCTCCGACATGCGCGCCATAATCCGCATCGAGGGCGCAGGCTCGCGCGAAGTTCTGCTCAAGGGCGCATCCCTCGATCTCCTCGGCCCGGACTATCCGCAGGGCGCTGTGCGCCGCCTCCGCTTCGCCGAAATCGGCGCACTCATGCACATCGTCGAGGACAATGTCATCGACCTCTACGTATTCCGCTCTTATGCCCGCTACGCGTGGGAATTCCTCTTGGCGGCGGCGCGGGAGCCAGCGAAGATCAGGTTGTTTGGCAAGCAAGCGGCAACCTGAATCGCCGGCTCGATATCCGTCAACCGGAAGTCATCGCCCTTGAACAGCAGCGGCATGATCTCGGGGCGGGCCTCAGCCCATTCTTTGTCGCGAAACTGATGAGTTACGGTGACAGTGCATTCAATGATTTTTTTTGCAAACGGACAATGCATTTGAATGCACTGTCACCGCAACTCATTTCTTCTCCCTCCCCCCTGCGGGGTGGGCCGGGATGGGGGTCGCCACGCGCAGCTTCAACCCCAGCGCCTTGATCACTTTCAGGAATGTCGCCAGTTCGGGATTGCCGCCGGAGGAGAGCGCCTTGTAGAGACTCTCGCGGCCCAGCCCGGTCTTTGCCGCAATCGCTGCCATTCCCCTGGACCGCGCCACAACGCCAAGCGCATGAGCGATAAGCGCCGCATCGCCGCCTTCAAGCACCGTGTCGAGATACTCGGTAATATCCCGGTCGGTCTTGAGATAATCAGCGGAGTCCCAAATGGTGGTCTTGAGTTTTGCTTTTCCCATCTGCAATCCTTGATTCTGACTTGGCAGGCTGAGCGCCAATCCAATATCCGTGCTGCAAGCGCTTGTCGCCACGGTCAATCCGCGCTTGAATGCGCCGCGCCGCGAGGCGGTCCTTGAGGCCCAGAAACCAGCGTTCGAACACCTCTGTCTTGCGGGCCGTAAACATTTTTACAATGTATCCCAAAAGATAATAGCGATCAAACAGAAAGGACGCGGTCAGTATCAGGCGAGTTTAGGCCCCACCCAGTCAAACAGCTTGTCAAACCCGCCAAAAGGATAAAGATGCGGGCCCGCAATGCCAAGTTCCGGCTGCGCCGCATGCAGTTTCGCCAAGTCCTCGACAAACGCATCCGGCGTATTCACCGTCAGCAATTTGGTGATGTTCATCGCCTGCTTCCTGACAAAGCGGGCGGAATTGCCAACCCCGCACATGGTGGCGTATTTGACCAGGGTCTTGATGGTGGCGGGGCCGGGGACGCCGACATGGATGGGAAGGTCAATGCCTTCGCCACGCAAAATCTTCGCCCATGCGGCAACGGGGGCGGCCTCAAACAGGAACTGCGTGGCGATGAAGCCTTCGATCTTCGCAGACCTGAGCCAGGCCTGCTTGTGCTTCAGCGCGTCAAGCAAAGCACCCTCGCCATGGCCGCGGGTGATATCGGTGTTGCCTTCCGGGTGCCCGGCCACGCCGATGCGGGCGATGCCATTGGCCTCGAACACCCCGGTCTCAAGCAAGCGGATGGCCGCGTCATAGATGCCCACGGGGTGCGCAGCACCGCCGCCCAGCGCCAGAACCTCGGTCACACCGGCTGCGGCAAACGCGCCAAGGCGCGATTTCAGGTCATCAAGATCACGAATGAAGCGGGCAGGAATATGCGGCACGGCGATAAAGCCCGCAGCTGTCAATTCCCGTGCCGCGCGCAACTGGCCTGCGACTTCAGCCGGATCAATGAGCGTTATGAACACCCGCGTGCCGTGGCGCAATTTTTCGCGGAGCGTAGGCAGCTTGTCGATCTGCCGCGCCGTGATTTCGATGGAAAGCTGCTGAAGAAATTCGCAAAGCATGCTGCCTGTTTGCCCGCGCGGGGCCACCCCCGCCCGGATATTTGCGACAGCCATGCCACGATTGCGACCCCTGTCGTTTTTGCTCCCCATTATGGCGCTGATGGACAAAGCCAAAACTTTGCGCCAAACACACTCCATGTTCGGCGACAGACCCAGCCAGCTCCCCCAGCAATTCGCCCTCGTCCTGGTGCCGGAATTCACCATGATGCCGGTGACCTCGGCCATTGAGCCCTTGCGCCTGGCCAACCGCCTTGCCGAAAAAGCCTATTACAAATGGACCCTGCATTCGGTGGACGGCAAGGCGGTTGCGGCCTCCAATGGCATTGTCATCATGGTCGATGGCGATCTTGCCACCGTGCCCGACCATGCCACCATCATCGTCTGCGGCGGCCTCAATGTGCAGCGCCATTCCGACAAGCGCCTCACCGCGTGGCTGCGGAAGGTCGCGCGCAAGGGCGTGGACATTGGCGCTGTCTGCACCGGTGCCCACATGCTGGCGCAAGCTGGCATTCTCGACAATTACCGTTGCACCCTGCACTGGGAAAACCTGCCCGGCTTCACCGAGGAATTCCCCGATATCAATGCCACCGGCGGCCTGTTCGAAATCGACCGCGACCGCTTTACCTCCGCTGGCGGCACCACAGCGCTCGACATGATGCTGACGATGATCGCCAGCCAGCACGGGGCCGATCTGGCCTCCGCCGTGGCTGAAGCCGTGCTGCATTCGCCCATCCGCCATCACAGTGAGCACCAGCGCATGTCGCTGCCCGCCCGCATTGGCGCCAGGCATCCCAAGCTCGTCGGCATCATTGAGAAGATGGAGCAGAACCTCGAAGACCCGCACTCCCCCAGCCTGCTTGCCAAACAAGCAGGCCTTTCCACAAGGCAACTCGAACGCCTGTTCCGCCGCTACCTCGATCGTTCCCCCAAACGCTACTACCTCGAACTGCGCCTGAAAAAAGCCCGTTCCCTCCTCCTGCAGACCGATATGTCGGTGATCAACGTCGCCATGGCCTGCGGCTTTTCCAGCCCGTCGCATTTCTCCAAATGCTACCGTGCGTTTTACGGACGGACGCCGTACCGGGAGCGGGGCATACCGGTGATCGGCGAAATGGCCCCAACGCTCCATCACCGGCCTTGAGCCGGTGACCCAGCCCATCGGCCACTCCGCCGCCTGAAGTCTGGGTGGCCGGGTCAAGCCCGGCGTTGGAGTGATGGGCGGCCCGCTGTTCTGCTGGCAGGCCAGGGCAAGTCTTTCCCGCCTGCACTTTGCTGTTGCCGAGCCGGGCTTTTGAATTTAAGCTGGCTCATGGGGGCTCATACGAAGGAGGGTTATTATGTCCGATCTTCTACAGAACAACCAACACATTTATGCTGCTGCCCGGCGCTCGGAGGATGGTCAGC
>JANOTU010000444.1:0-12241 GCA_031416515.1 Hyphomicrobiales bacterium | reverse complement strand
AGGCCGAACTGGACCGTCTTGCAGAGCTTCTGCTGGTTGATTGAGAATCACCTGACGGTGTTCACCACCCCGCCCCTTGGGGCTTTTCACTGTTGTATTGGCGCGACATAAAGATTCGGTTCAGGCTTGGCTTGGGAAATTTTTCATTTCCCTCCTAGAAGCGCGCGGCTCGAGATTCCTGACCAACCCTGAGTCCCGCAAACCGCGCCACCTTGATCTCCCCCTCGCGCTTCCGCGTCTGGGCGATGTCGTAGCTGTTCTGCATTCGCATCAGCGTATCCATCGAGACGCCGAAGGCCTTCTCCACCCGCAGCGCCATTTCCGGTGACAGGCTGGCGCGTTCGTTGAGCAGGGTGGAGAGCGCGGCGCGGGTGACGCCGAGGGCCTGCGCCGCCGCCGTCACGGTCAGCTCCAGCGGCGCGATGATCTCGTGCTTGATGAAGCCGCCGGGATGGGCGGGGTTCTTCATCCTGATTCCGGTCATGGCGTTCATGCGGGCCTCCTAATGATCGTCTTCGCAATCGAGGTCGATGATCTCGATCTCGTCCGCGCTGATCCGAAAAATCATCCGCCAGTTCTTGGTGACGAACAGGCTCCAGGTGCCCTTGCGATCACCCGTCAGGCGGTGGGCCTTCCAGGTGGGCACGGTCTGCAATTCATCTTCGTGCGTCATGTCTTGCAGGAACGAAACCATACGCCCGATCTTGCCGACCACGGCGGGTTGCAGGCCGCTCGCGTCGTCACGTTCGATGAACCGCTTCAGCCCTTTGTGGAGGACGTTTCTGATTCTCATGCGTGCATATAACGGTTGTATCGTTTAGCGTCAAGTTACGCTATACAGTTGGAGATTCGCTTCGGTCGCTGCATGCGCTGAGACCAGCCGACAGTACGCTCCATTGCGCCTTGTTGCTGGAGTACTCTGGCGCAGGTTAGGTGGTGCGATCAGCTTGTCAGCTCAGGGGCTGTCAGGAAATAACAGCTTCGAGTCGAGGCGGCTCTCTCCCCCGTTTCGTCATGCCAACGAAAGCTGGCATCCAGCTTTCAGCGTAACGGAGCTTCGATAATCAAGGCCTGTTCAAGCTGCAAGCTGGTTCCCAGCTTGTCCCTGGGATGACGGTCGTGGGGTAGTGGTTCGTTTCGCATCGAGTCACTTATTTGCGTACAAGCCCTCAGTCACCTCAAACTCGTTTTGGACCATGTCAGTCGCACTCTCGGCCCGGAATGCCGCGACCCTTGCACCTCGGTCTCGCCAGCATCAGAATGCTGCAATGCGGAAGCCAAACCACGCCACGAAACGCCGATTTGTGCTTCCCCGGCAAGCGGAACATGGCGGGGAAGCAGATTTCGCACGCTCGCGATCCGCTTACATCATCCAGTTTATTCGGAAAAACTGGAGCGGGCGAAGGGATTCGAACCCTCGACCCCAACCTTGGCAAGGTTGTGCTCTACCCCTGAGCTACGCCCGCATAAGAAAGCCAAAGTGGCCCCCTAGGTGGCGGTCTTATTGCGCAAGGCAAAAACAAATGCAAGAAGAACCTCAATCATGCCAAATCCAGCCACCCGCGACGATCTATTTGCCCGCCTCACCAGCCTCGGGATCGAGACTGCCACCCATGAGCACCCCCCGGTTTTCACGGTCGAGGAGGCGCAGACGCAGCAGGCCGGCATTGCCGGCGGGCACTGCAAGAATTTGTTTTTGAAGGACGAAAAGGGTACAATCTGGCTGATCGTGTGCCTTCAGGATGCCCGCATTGACCTGAAAACAGCGTCGGCAAGAATCGGCTCAAGACGCCTCACCTTTGGCAAGCCTGAGCTGCTCATGGAGGTTCTGGGGGTTGAGCCAGGATCGGTCACACCCTTTGGCCTGATCAATGACGCAGCAGTCCGCGCCAATGTGATTCTTGAAGAAAACATGATGGCCCTTGATCTGCTCAATTATCACCCGCTCAAAAATGACGCCACAACGACCATTCGGGCGAGCGATCTGGTGGCGTTCATCAAGTCCTGCGGCCATCACCCCCGCATTGTCGGGTTAAGTTGAATTTCGTTCAGGAATAGGCCATTCAGGGTCAAACTAAAAAGGATTTACCATGGATATCGCGTTTGGAGGCCCAGCGCAGGCTGACCTCATCAAGGATTCCGACACCAAGAGCTTCGTGAAAGATGTGATCGAGGAATCCCGCAAGGTTCCAGTGATTGTGGATTTCTGGGCGCCCTGGTGCGGCCCCTGCAAGCAATTGACCCCGACAATTGAAAAAGTGGTCAAGCAGGCGGGCGGCAAGGTCAAGCTGGTCAAAGTCAATGTCGACGAAAACCAGCAGTTGGCCGCGCAGATGCGGGTGCAATCGCTTCCCGCAGTATTCGCTTTTGTGGATGGCCAGCCGGTGGACGGCTTCATGGGCGCATTGCCGGAAGGCCAGATCAAGCAGTTTATTGACCGCGTTTCAAGCCAGGGCGGCATGGCCGAGCAGATCGAGGCGGCAGTGGCGGCGGGCTTTGAAGCCCTGGCGCAGAAGGACCATGAGGCGGCGATGCAGATTTTTGCGCAAGTGCTGCAGGCTGACCGCGAGAATGTCGGCGCACTGGCCGGCCTTGCCAAATGCCAGATCGAAACCGGCGATCTTGAAAATGCCAAGGCCACTCTGGCGCTGGTTCCCCCCGCCAAGGCCAATGACCCGCAAGCGCTGAGCGCCAAGGCCGCCCTTGAACTGGCTCTCAATCCTGTTGATGTCTCGGAAGCCGGACGGCTGCAAGAACTGGTTGCGGCAGAACCTGAGAATTTTCAGGCGCGGCTCGATTTGGCTATTTTGCTTAACGGGACTGGCGACAGATCCGGAGCGCTGGATCAGCTTCTTTACATCATCAAAAAGCAGCGCAACTGGAACGAGGAGGCAGCGCGCAAGCAGTTGGTGACATTTTTCGAGGCATGGGGGCCAAAAGATGATATGACTTTGCTTGGTCGGCGCAAACTTTCGTCGATTCTGTTTTCGTGAGGCGCCATGGGATTTTTTGATCTCTACCATGATCCGGTCGACCTGCCGCGAAGACTGCCAGTTTTCCCGCTCTCGGGTGCGTTGCTGTTGCCGCGCGCTGAATTGCCGCTCAATATCTTTGAGCCCCGCTATGTGGAAATGATCTCCGATGCCATGTCGGGCGACCGATTGATCGGCATGATCCAGCCCAGCGCAGAAGCGGCCAGCGAAGACCGCCCTGACCTGATGCTGGTAGGCTGTGCCGGGCGCATCACCGCCTTTGCCGAAACGCCAGACAACCGGATATTGGTGACCCTGATGGGGGTGAGCCGTTTTACCGTGGTTGAAGAACTCGACACCGACACCAGCTACCGTCAGGTGATTGCCGATTTCCATCCCTATGCAATCGATCTTGTGACCGATTCGGGGGCCAGCGAAGTCAATCGGCCAGCCCTTCTCAAGGCGTTCCGCGATTACCTCAATGCCAATGACATGAATGCCGATTGGGATCAGGTGGACTCCGCTACAACTGAGGTGCTCGTCAATACGCTGTCGCTTCTGGCACCCTATGCCTCGCGCGAGAAGCAGGCCCTGCTGGAAGCGCCTGATCTCAAGACCAGGGCCGATGTGCTGGTGGCCCTCACCGAAATGGCGCTGGCCCGCGCCACGCGCGGCTCCGGCAACCGCCTGCAGTAATGCGTGAAACTGATCCGCGTCTTCTGGAAATGCTGGTCTGCCCTCTGACCAAGACACGTCTGAGTTATGACCGGGAAAAACAGGAACTGGTCAGCCGCGCCGCGCGCCTTGCCTATCCCATCCGCGACGGCATTCCCATCATGCTGGCCGAAGAGGCGCGGGAGCTGGGCGATGCGTGAGCCCTGGCCGGTTGAACTCCGGCAAGCCAAAGACGGGACGTCCCTGCATGTCGAATTCGATGACGGAACTGCATTTACATTGAGCGCTGAATATTTGCGGGTTGAAAGTCCCAGCGCTGAGGTCAAGGGCCATGGTCCGGGCCAGGAACTATTGGTGACGGACAAGCGCCAGGTCATCATCGAGCGCCTGGAACCAATCGGCACCTACGCGGTGCGCATCCACTTCAACGACCGCCACAATACCGGCCTTTTTACCTGGACCTATCTGGCAAAACTTGGCCGCGAGCATGAGGAGTTATGGCGGCAATATTTGGCGAAGCTTGAAGCCGCAGGTGCTTCGCGGGGTTAAATCACTTCACCGCGCATGAGTTTGGGCAGGCTGCCGGACTGGCCAGCGGCTTGGGTGACGAACAGGGATTTGAGCGGCGGGATTTTATTGACCATGGAAAGGCCGGTGTCGCGCAAAGCTTTGAGGGCTGGATTGTCATTGGCGAAGAGGCGGTTGAGACCGTCGAGGGCCATGGCGGTGGTGACGGTGTCGAAGCGGCGCCAGCGGGTGTAACGGGCAAGGACGGCGTCTCCGCCGGGGTCCGAGCCCAGCGCAAAGGCATCGTGGACGCATTCGGCCAGGGCCGCCGCATCGCGCAGGCCCAGATTGAAGCCGAGGCCAGCGAGAGGATGGACGACATGGGCGGCATCGCCAATGAGAGCCAATCTGGGGCCAGTGAATTCCTCGGCGATGAACATCGACAATGGATAGGCGTGGCGTCCGCCCTCGAGGCTGATGGCGCCGCGCCTGTTGCCAAAACGTCTGGAAATTTCATCCAGAAATCCGGCGTCATCGAGGGCCAGCAACTTTGCGGCGTCATCGCGCCATTCCGTCCACACCAGCGATGAGCGGTTGCCGGGGAGTGGCAGAATGGCAAAGGGGCCGGACGGCGTGAAGTGTTCTTCGGCCAGGCCATGGTGCGGCAATTCATGGGCGATGGTGGCAACCAGTCCGGTCTGGCCGTAGTTCCACCCGTGCATGGCGATCCCGGCTGCCGCACGCGCGCGGGAATTGGCGCCATCGGCGGCGATGATCAGGGGGCCACGAAAGCTCGCACCTTCAGCGGTGGTAATCCGCGCCAAGCCGGGCCGGAAATTGTAGTCGGTGACAGGGCTTCCCGTCTGGAATGTAATGTGCGGAGATTGTTTGGCTGCTGCGAGCAATCCCTGATGGAGATGCCGGTTTTCGATCATTGCGGCTGATGTTCCGGTCTCGCCGAAATGCAGCAGGCTTGGCCGGTCATCGGCTCCGACGGCCGCGTCAGTGACACTGATATCGGCAATGGGTTGGGCGTGGGGCACCAGACTTGGCCATACGCCCAATGCTTCAAACATGGCTTTGCCGCTGGCGGTGATGGCGGAAGCGCGCCCATCTGGAAGAAAAGACTGCGGGTCGCGCGCATCGACCACCAGCACATTGAACGGGCGGCGGGTTTTGCTGCCGCCCAGCGCCAGAGCGGCGGTCAAACCGCTCAATGCGGCTCCGATCACAATCACATCCGGGTTCTGCGCCATGGCTGTTGATGGCCTGTTTTCGTGAGGCATTGCAAGGGCAGAGACGCCGCCATTTTATTTGATTAATAATTATGCAGTGATTAAAAATAATGCAAAATCTATTCTGCCCCACTTGAAATAAATTTGCATGAAATGTGGTTATCTCAATAATTACAATCCCTTGCAATACTCATCGCCTTTGGCACGATTCTTGTGATGCATTGAGAAGTCCGCAGACAGAAGGTGCCGCATGAAATATGTGATCGCAGTGATAAAGCCGTTCAAGCTTGAGGAGGTCAGAGAGGCTCTGGGGGCCATTGGCGTCCAGGGCATTACCGTGACCGAAGTCAGAGGCCATGGCCGCCAGCGTGGCCATACCGAGTTCTACCGGGGCGCTGAATACACGGTAAGCTTTGTGCCCAAGGTGAAGCTCGAAATCGCCGTCGATGATGATCTCATCGACCAAGTGGTCGATGCTATCCAGACCAAGGGCCAGACCGGACAGATTGGCGATGGGAAAATCTTCGTGCTGGCGCTTGAACAAGCTGTGCGCATCCGCACCGGCGAAACCGGCCATGCGGCACTTTAAGGGAGACATGAAAATGAATTTCATAAAATTTGGAATGGCCGCACTATTGTTCGCGGCGTTTTGGCCAGCCTCAGCGCAGGCAGCCGCGACCGTAAACAAGGGCGACACCGCCTGGATGCTGACGGCCACGGCCTTTGTCGTGCTGATGACCATTCCCGGCCTTGCCTTGTTCTATGGCGGCCTGGTGCGCTCCAAGAACGTGCTCTCGGTTTTGATGCAGGTGTTGGTGGTGTTCAGCATTATTTCCATTCTCTGGGTGCTCTATGGCTATTCGCTGGCCTTTACCGGCAATGCCTCGGCTGGCCTCAACCCCTTCATTGGCGGCTTCTCCAAGGCCTTCCTGGCAGGCGTTGGCACAACTTCCGAAATCGGCACCTTCTCCAAGGAAACCAATATTCCGGAACTGGCCTTCGTCATCTTCCAGATGACCTTCGCCTGCATCACGCCAGCCCTCATTGTGGGCGCATTTGCCGAGCGGATGAAATTCTCGGCGGTGCTGCTGTTCATGGTGATCTGGTTCACCTTTGCTTATCTGCCCATGGCGCACATGGTGTGGTTCTGGGCCGGGCCTGACGCCTATACGCTCAGCGCTGACAATCTTGCCGTGGTCAAGGCCATGGTGGGCGAGGAAGCGGCCATGAAGTACCTCGCCGATCTTGCAGCCGCGACGACGGAGGAAGCCAGGAACGCGGTTCTCGGCGCCTATGGTTCCGCCGTGAATGCCAGCAATGGTTATCTCTTCAACTGGGGTGCCATCGACTTTGCCGGCGGCACGGTGGTGCATATCAATGCCGGTGTCGCAGGGCTGGTTTGCGCCATGATGCTGGGCAAGCGCGTCGGCCATGGCCGGGATCTCATGGCGCCGCACAACCTCACTTTTACGCTCACCGGCACGGGCCTGCTGCTGTTTGGCTGGTTCGGCTTCAACGCCGGCTCCAACCTCGAAGCCAACGGCCTCACAGCCCTGGTCATTCTCAACACCACCATTGCCGCAGGCGCGGCGGCTCTGGCCTGGATGTTGGGGGAATGGATGTTCCGTGGCCATCCCAGCCTTTTGGGTGCGGCATCAGGCGCTGTGGCGGGGCTTGTGGCAATCACCCCCGCCTGTGGCTGGGTGGGGCCGGGTGCGGCCATTCTCATTGGCGCCATGGCTGGTGTGGTCTGCCTCTTCGCGGTGGTGTGGCTCAAGAGCAAGCTTGGCTATGATGATGCTTTGGATGTCTTCGGCGTCCATGGTGTTGGCGGTATTCTGGGTGCTGTCCTCACCGGCATCTTCGTCAATCCAGCTCTGGGTGGCATCGGAGTGACCGACTATCTGGCAGTCGATACTTCGGTGAAGGTTCTGGATTATGTGGCAGCAACGCAGATCACCGCGCAGATCGTAGCGGTGCTGGTCGCGGTCATCTGGACAGCCATTGTCAGTTTCGTGGCGCTCTCCATCTGCAAGTTCACCGTGGGCCTCAAGGTCAGCGAGCAGGAAGAGCGCGAAGGCCTCGACATCGTCGATCACGGTGAACGCGCCTACAATTGAGCGTCTGCAATACTCTACGACCGGCGATTTTTCAGTCGCCGGTCTTGGCTTTTTAACCACCCCTTAACCCTGTGCCGTCACACTGCCATTAACCATTTATTAGAGCAGCGGCCCGGTGAAATGACCCGTATCCCCAAACACGTCTGTCATCCCGGCGAAAGCCGGGACCCATCCGTCAGCGCGACGGAATCTCAAACGTCAGAACCTGTTCAAGCGGAACCATGGGTCCCGGCTTTCGCCGGGATGACATCAATTGGGATGTTGGCGGAAGAGGGAGGAAGCCATGGCAATTGATACTGATGACCGGGCCATACCCATTGGCATTCGGCGTTTTTTACGCCTTCGCCTGTTTGAGCTGGGCGGCGCTCTCATTTTCACCGTTCTGATCGCCACCGGAATTTCACTGGCAAGCTGGTCGCCCGACAGTTCATCGCCGGGCAACTGGCTGGGCCATCCGGGGGCGGTTCTGGCTGATTACCTGATGCAGCTTTTTGGCCTTGGCGTACTGGTCTTGATCGCGGTGCCGATGGCCTGGGCTGTGACTCTCCTCGGACACACCGGCATCATGCGCCCGCTGCGCTCGGTCGTGGGCTGGATGGCGGCGACTACTTGTGTGGCCGCTGCCCTGGCAGCGTTTCCGCCACCGGCTGGCTGGGCCCTGGCAACGGGACTGGGTGGCAGCGTTGGCGAAATATTGCTGGGAGTCATTCTGTTAGGCTTATCGGTGGCGCTCACCGGCACTGTGGCAAAGCTGATCGCGGCAACGCTGCTTGCCGCATATGCTGGCTGGCTGGCTGTCAGAAGTGCTGGCTTTCGCCAGCGCAGCATTGAACAGCGCCCGGACCGCATGGTGCTGGCCGCCAGAAAAATATTCAAATTTGTGCATGGAAAAGTGCGGTCCCTTCATGACTCTTGGCAGCAGCGGAAATACGCCAGCGCGCCCGGTGCTGATATTCTCGCCCGCCTTGCGCCGCTTCGGGACGGCAAACTCCGCATCGAGCCAAGACTCACCGGCCAGCTTGACCCTCAAATCGACGAGCCCGGCGAAGTAGACCTTGAACCAGACGAGGAAGACACTGGCCTCACCATCAACCGGGACGACAAGCCCATCAAGCAAGGCAAGCGCATCAAGAAGGATTCACAGGCCAGTTTGAAATTCCTGAAATCAAGCGAATTTGAATTTCCGCCGCTCACCCTGCTGTCAGAGCCCAAACGCATTGGCAAGGCCGCTGACCTTTCCGACGAGGCGCTGGAGAAAAATGCCCGGGCGCTGGAAGGCGTTCTCGAAGATTTCGGCGTCAAGGGGCAGATCATCAAGGTTCGCCCTGGCCCTGTGGTGACACTCTATGAGCTTGAACCCGCACCCGGCATCAAATCCTCGCGGGTCATCAGTCTGGCCGATGACATCGCTCGTTCAATGAGCGCCCTCTCGGCGCGTGTGGCCGTGGTCTCGGGCCGCAATGCCATCGGCATCGAGCTTCCCAACAGCAAGCGCGAGACGGTTTACTTGCGCGAATTGCTGGCCTCTGAAGCCTATGAGAAAACCAATCTCAATCTGGCGCTGGCGCTGGGCAAGAACATCGGCGGCGAACCGGTTTTTGCTGATCTTGCACGAATGCCGCATCTTCTGATCGCGGGCACCACTGGTTCGGGCAAATCGGTTGGCATCAACACCATGATCCTGTCGCTGCTCTACCGCTTGACGCCCGCGCAATGCAAACTGATCATGATCGACCCCAAGATGCTGGAGCTTTCGGTTTATGAGGGTATCCCGCATCTGCTCTCGCCTGTGGTCACCGATCCCCGCAAAGCCGTGGTGGCGCTCAAATGGGCGGTGCGCGAGATGGAAAACCGCTACCGCAAAATGTCCAAGCTCGGGGTGCGCAACATTGACGGCTACAATGCGCGCCTCAAACAGATTGCCGCCAAGGGCGAGAAGCTGGCGCGCACCGTGCAGACCGGTTTTGATTCCGCCAGCGGCGAACCTATTTTTGAGCAAGAGCCAATCGATACAACACTCCTGCCTTATATCGTGGTCATCATCGACGAGATGGCTGATCTGATGATGGTGGCTGGCAAGGACATTGAAGGCGCCGTGCAGCGCCTCGCCCAGATGGCCCGCGCGGCCGGCATCCATGTGGTCATGGCAACGCAGCGCCCTTCGGTTGATGTCATCACCGGCACCATCAAGGCCAATTTTCCAACACGGGTTTCATTTCAGGTGACCTCCAAGATCGACAGCCGCACCATCCTTGGCGAACAAGGGGCTGAGCAACTGCTGGGCCAGGGCGACATGCTCTATATGGCGGGCGGAGGTCGGATTTCGCGTCTGCATTCACCCTTCGTGACCGATGATGAGGTTGAAAAAATCGTCAGCCATTTGAAATCGCAAGGCACGCCTGAGTATGTCGATGCCGTCACCGAAGAAGTTGAGGAAGATTTCAGCGAGGCCGCTTTGTATGGCGAGGGCGGGGGATCTGGCGATGAACTCTATGACCAGGCCGTGGCCGTGGTCTTGCGCGACAAGAAGGTGTCCACCAGTTATGTGCAGCGCCGCCTGCAAGTGGGTTACAACAAGGCCGCCAGCCTGATTGAACGCATGGAGCGCGAGGGCGTTATTTCCGCGGCCAATACCACGGGCAAGCGTGAAATCCTGGTTCCCGGCGACAGCGCCAGGGTTTAGACTGCCCCAAACCAGCCTGATTCTGTGCGTAGTCAGCGAACATATGCGTTTTACCGCCCAATCAAAGGAGACATGACAATGCAGACATTGGCAGGAATTTGCCGCCTTATCGTGGCTGGGGTCAGCCTGGTGTTCTTGCTGGCAGCGCCAGCCTCTGCCGCCAATTCCATTGAGCTGACCCCTGAGCAGGCCGTCTCGGTTCAGAATATTTCTGACTACATCAATGGCTTCAAGAACCTGCAAGGCGACTTCACCCAGATCAGCCCGAAGGGCAATGCCTCGCGCGGGGTTTTCTTCATCAGCAGGCCGGGCAAAATGCGCTTTGAATATGCAGCCCCCAATCCCTTCCTGATTGTCGCCGATGGCCGCTGGCTCACCATCAAGAACCGCGCCAAGGAAAAGGGCGACCAGTTTCCATTGTCGCAAACGCCACTGCGGCTGGTGCTGGGCGAGAAGGTTGACCTCCTCAAGGACACAGTGATCCTTCAGTTTGAGGAAACCGACGGGCTGACATCGGTGAAACTGGAAGACAGGAAGAGCACCCTTGGCGGTGGGCAACTCATTTTGATTTTTGACCAGAACAAGAAAGAGCTGCAGCAATGGGTGGTGATCGACGGCAAGGGCCGCAAGACGACTGTCTCGCTGGAGAACATTGTCGCAGGCGTCAAGGCTGATCCAAAACTCTTCGTGGTGAAAATCAACCGCGAGGAGAAGTGGCCTAAATAGCGGCATAAGCTTCAGGGCTTGCAGCCCCGGCAGTCCATGTGCCAATGACGTCTCATGGATTTGAAGATTGCAACCTGGAACATCAATTCAGTGCGACTGCGCATTGGCTTGGTCACGCGGTTTCTGCAGGAGTGGAAGCCGGATATTCTGTGCCTTCAGGAAACCAAATGCCCGCAAGGCCAGTTTCCGTCAGGCCCACTCAAAGAGTTGGGCTACACCCACATCGCCGAATCCGGCCAGAAGGGCTATCACGGCGTGGCAATCGTCTCGCGCCTGCCCTTTACCGCAACCCAGGTGAAGGGTTTTTGTGTGAAGGATGACTGCCGCCATATCGCCGCCACCATCACGGCGGAGCGGCCGATCACTATCCACAATCTCTATGTGCCCGCGGGCGGCGATGAGCCGGACCCCAGGATCAATGAGAAATTTGCCCACAAATTGCAGTTTCTCGATGAGCTTGAAGGCTGGTTCAAGGCCGGCTCGCAGCCCGCATCCCATGACGGCGTGGTCGTCGGCGACCTCAATATCGCGCCCTTTGAGCATGATGTGTGGTCGCACAAAGAGCTGTTGAAAGTCGTCAGCCATACGCCGGTGGAAACTGAAGGCCTGACACGGGCGCTGAATGCCGGAAAATGGACTGATCTCATGCGCCAGCATGTGCCGCACCATGAGAAACTCTACACATGGTGGAGCTACCGGGCCAAGGACTGGGCGGCAAGCAACCGTGGCCGCCGTCTCGACCATATCTGGTCAACAGCAAAACTGGCGCCCACCTGCCATAAAATCGAAGTTGTGCGCGAGGCCCGAAGCTGGCCTCAGCCCTCTGACCATGTGCCGGTTATTGCGAGTTTTGGCTCAAAGGTCTGAGAAGGACTTCGCCTGGTCGAGCAGGCCTTGCGCAATTCCAAGTTCTGAAATTGAACTGTCCAGCTTCCGCGCCAGCATCCTGAAGACTGTGGCACCGAAATCAGCGTACTCTTCGGCAACGCGCATGAACAAGGCGCGGCTGATTTTTGCAGCCGCAACGTCTGTCCGGGCGGTGGCGGTGAGTGAATATGGCACCCCGCCAATCATGGCAACTTCGCCAAGGAACGCGCCCGGACCGGCCATGCCAACCGGTTCGGCGATGTCCCCCTGGCCACGCTTCAGCTCGACAGTGCCGCCCAGAATGACAAAGGCAGAAGAACCAACCTGCCCCTGCACCATGATGTGATCGCCGGCCTTGAAAGTCTGTGGTTCTGCCGAAAACGCCAGGAGCTGCAAATGCACGGCTTCGCATTCCGCGAAAATCGGAATGTTGCGCAGCGTTTCCGCGTCAACGCG
>JANOTU010000443.1:0-3087 GCA_031416515.1 Hyphomicrobiales bacterium | reverse complement strand
TCCTTGCCGTTCACATTGAGCTTGAGCGCCTTGGCTTCAGCCTGAATGGCCCGCGCCGCCAGCACCATCCACGACATTTCCTGGGTCGAGGCATAGCTGCGCTTGGCCCGCGCCGTGGCCACGCTGGTCAAGGCCGCCTTGATAATGCCGGGTTCGGATTTCGCATCCGTGGCCAACGCCAGAATGGCGGAGGCGTCGCGCAGCACCGAACCATAATCGGCGCGGTAGGCCGTGGTCTCGACCAGTTCCGCCTCAGCCAATGCGGCAACGGCGCTGGCAAATGCGCGGGCAGAACGGCCGGTATCGCCAAGCAGGGCCAGGGCCGCGCCGATTTGCGCTCTGGCCAGTGGCGAGCCAAAGGCCTCAAGGCGCGTGTCAGTGAGATATTTGAGATCGCCAACCGGTGCTCGGCCTGCGCGCGCCAGCACGTAAAGCGCATAAGCCGTATCCTGCCCTGCGCCGTCTTCAATAGAAGGCGCGTTGCCGATGGTGTTGCGCAGATAATCAATCGCCAGCAGCAGATTGTCTTCCGGCACCGCGAAGCCTTTTTCGCGCGCCCGCAGCAGGAAATCGGTGACGAAGGCCGAAATCCACAGGCTGCTGTCGCCGTCATTGGCCGACCACATGCCAAACGCTCCATTGCCGCCCTGGCGGTTGATCAGCCGCTCCACCTGCTCTTGCAGGCGAACTGTCACATCGCCGTCAAGCACCGTCCCCAGATCGCTCAAGTACAGCAGCGGCAGGGCGCGGCTCACGGTTTGCTCCGAACAGCCATAGGGATAACGGTCAAGATCGCGGATCAGACCCGCCGCATCAAGCTCCGGCAGGGGGCTGACCGAGAGCGAGACAGCGCCGGTTCCCGGCAGCATGTCGGCGAGAAGATCCTGGGTCAGCGTGATCGCCCCCTTGTTCGCCGCCAGTTCCATGGTGGTCCGCCGGGTTACCAGCGGATTGGCGGGCACGATGTTGAGCGTGTAATTCTGTTCAATCACCACATTGCCCGGCCCAACCAGCCTGGCGGTGAGGTGCGCGACACCCGGTCCCATGGCGTTAATTGGAATCAGCACCGGCACACGGGCACCCGCCGAGCCGATGGTGATGGTCTGTGTGGCTGTTGCGCTGGAAACTGGCCCGTCAATGGCAACGCCCAGCGAGTATTCGCCCGCCGGCGCTTCGGTGTTGATGATGTCAAGGCGCAGCCTGGAGGCATCGCCCACCGCCATAAAGCGCGGCAGGGTGCCAGAAAGTACCATGGCATCGCGCACGATGACATCGGCAACCCCGTGGCCAACTTTGCCAGCCGACCAGGCAACCGCCATCACCCGCACCGTGCCATTGAAGCCCGGAATATCGAATGCAACCTCAGCCATGCCGTCAGCGCCCACTTTCACAATGCCGGAGAACAGGCTCAAAGGCGGCTGGGTGGGCGGTGGCGCATTGAACGCAGCGCCGCCATCGCCGCCAGAGCGGATCTTGCCGCGCTGCCCTTGCATCCCGTCAATCAGCGCGCCGTAGAGATCACGAAGTTCCGCCGAAAGCCGCTTCTGGTCATAGTAGTAATTCTCAGGCGCCGGCGGCTGATAGCGTGTGAGATTGAGAATGCCCACATCAACCGCAGCCACAGTGACATAGGCCTCTTCGCCCGGAGCCAACCCGCCAATCTTCACCGGCACCTTCAAATTCTGCCGGGGCTTCATCAAATCCACGGGCGAAAGCTTGACATCAAGCTCCTTGGTGCCACGGTCAATGCTGAACCAGGCAACGCCCACAGCGCGCGCGGGCATGCGCTTGGCTGCAACATCCATGGGGCGGAACAGGGTGGCCAGAACATAAGCCCCCGTGCCCCAGCCTTCGCCCACTTTGACTGGCAAATTGGCTCCGCCTTCGGGCACATTGATGCTGAACGAGCTCAGCAGCCGGTCGCCCATGATCTGCACGTTTGCCTTGCCGGCAAAGCGCGAAGCGATTCTGACATTGACCGTATCGCCGGTTTTCGCAAACGTGGTATCAAGCGCCACATTCAGCGTGTCAGGTGTGTCCACCGCAGCGCCGCTGCCGCCGTAATAGCCTGCGTCGAAATCAATGCTCGTGGAGGCAAAGCCATTGGCGGCAAGCTCCAGCCGGTATCGGCCCCAGTCAACCGTCTGGTTAAGTTTCAAAGGCTTGTCGGCCCCAATCTCCACAGTGCCATTGGCAATCCTGGCGGCGCGGGTGACGCCCTCATAGTTCCAATAACCATCGGTGTTGTACCACTGATAATCGGTGGTGACGCGCTTCAGCGTCCAGGCCACGGCTTGTGCCGCAACCGCCTTGCCGCCTTGATCAACGGCGATGGCGCTGAAATCCAGGGGCTGGCCTTCTGGCGCTTCCACGGACTGAGAGTCAGCCTTGAGGCCAAGCATCGGCCGCTGGGCCTGCACCGGCAAAGTCGCGGTATTTTCAACCGCGCGGCCACCGGGCTCGCGCATTCGCACCGCCACATCGGCCTTGAGCGGCCGCGTGGTGACTGGCAGATCCGGCAAGCGCAACAGCACTTCCGCATGGCCGTTGATATCGGTCTGGGCCAAGCCTTGCGCATAGTTCTGCACCGGGCTCACCGTCTCATCGCTCAAGCCAAAGCTATACCCCTTCCAGGCCGCGAACGGCTCCGGGTTGACGCTCACCGTGATATTGGCTTCCAGATCAAGGCCCGCACCGGGTGCCCCAAACAGATAGCGGCCATCAACGGTGAATTTGGCGCCCTCGCCAACTGTGGCAATCTCGCTTTTGGCTTTGAGATCAAACTCAATCCGGTCAGGGATATAGTCTTCCACCAGAAACGAAGTGATCCCCACCGGGTCGGCCTTGGGATCAGTATAGGCCTTGATCCACCAGGTGCCGCCCTGGGCTGCGGCGTTGATCCTGAAATCATGGCTGCGCCCGCCCGCCCCTTGATCATCAAGGCTGGTGCGGCTGTATTCAACGCCGTCGGGCCGCACTACCACCAGAGACAGCGGCGCTCCCGCCATGGCATTGGCCTTGGCATCGCGCAAGAGAACCGTGGCGTGAACCGTCTCGCCCCGGCGGTAAACCCCGCGCTCGGCATAG
>JANOTU010000442.1:0-15788 GCA_031416515.1 Hyphomicrobiales bacterium | reverse complement strand
AAGCGCCAATGGCTCACCCGCGAGGGCACGGCGGCTTTGCGAGGCCGGGTGATCTTGCCGGAATCGGGTTATTTTTCTCTTGCGCCAGAAATTGGCGTGTATCTGCAAATGGCGCTTTCGGCGCTGCCGATTGCCTGCGTTTATGTGTTGATGGCCTTGGGTTTTGCGCTGGTTTACGCGGTCACGGGCCGGATCAACATCGCCCACGGCGAATTCGCCACGGTGGGGGCCTATGCGGGCTTTATCGGGTTTATGGCGTTTGGAGCCTTGGCAGCCCCGCTGGGGATTTCAGCCGCGCTGCTGCTGGCGGGAATCGCCGCTGGCTCAGCGGGACTGCTGACGATTTATGCGGTGTTTCTGCCTCTGGCGCGGCGCGATGGGCAGATGCTGCTGGTGGCCAGCGTCGGGCTGATCCTGATCTATGAGGAGGGCATTCGCCTGACCCACGCTTCGCGCGAATTGTGGCTGCCGCCGCTTTATTCAGGACCCATCGCGCTCACCCTGCCGCCCTTTGTGGTGACAGTGACGGCCTTGCAATCAGGCCTGGCGCTGGCAACGGCGGTGGTCGTCGCCGCTGTGTTTACGGTCATGCGGCTGAGCCGGTTCGGGCTGGCCTGGCGCGCTGTTGCTGATGATGCGGGCGCCGCCGGTTTCATGGGCATTGATCCGGCCCGCGTGCTGGCGCTTTCGGCGCTGATGGCTTCGTCGCTGGCGGGGCTGGGCGGCCTTGTGATCTTGATCGGTTACGGCAATGCCAATCACTCAATGGGGCTGATGCTGAGTGTGAAGGCGATGGTGGCAAGCTTGATCGGCGGCATGGGGTCGCTGCGGGGCGCTGTGGCGGGGGCGCTCATTCTGGTTGGGGTTGAAACCTTCTGGGCGGCGCTGTTTGGCGGCGCTTACCGCGATGCGGCGGTGTTTTTCATGCTGGTGGGTCTTTTGACCCTTGCGCCAAATGGCCTGTTTGGATTGGCGAAACAAAACCGTTAAGAAGGCCTTGAACGGAGATTGCCCCCATGTCCCTCGCCGACGATATTGCCCGGATCAAAATTCAGGAAGAATGCCTGCGTTTTACGAAATTTGACGAAGCTGATGCCTGGGCGCTGGGCGGGGCTATGCGGGCAGCAGCTTTGGCGGCGAAACTGCCGCTGGCCATTGGCATTCAGGTAGCGGGGCGGGTTCTGTTCCACGCGGCTCTGCCGGGAAGCAGCTTTGACAATGCCGAATGGGTGCGGCGCAAGGCCAATCTGGCGATGCGCTTTCACAAGTCGTCTTACCGCGTGAGCCGCGAGCTGGCGCTGAGCGGACAGGTGTTCAATGAAACACGCGGGCTTCAACCCATTGACTATGCGCCTGCGGGCGGCTGCTTTCCCATTCATTTACTCGGCACCGGCGTTGTTGGAACTGTCGGTGTATCCGGAATCCCGCAGCGCGAGGACCATGGTTTTGTGGTGGCACAGCTTTGCGCGTTTCTGGGCGTGAGCTTGGCGGATGTGGCGCTTGGTCCTGAAAGCGCCTGATGGAAGGCGACATTCTGTTTTACACGCTGGCCGTGATCGCCGCCTTTCTGGCGGGCGCGTCCAAGGGCGGGCTCAGCATGGTGGGGGTGCTGTGTGTGCCGCTTTTGTCGCTCAGCACATCGCCGGTGGCCGCCGCCGCCTTGCTGCTCCCCATCTATATCGTCAGCGACATGTATGGTTTGTGGGCTTTCCGCAAATCATTCGACATGCGCAACCTGATGATACTGGGTCCCGCCACCACGCTTGGCGTGATCATCGGCTGGGCCACGGCGCACATCACCAGCCCGCGGCTGGTGACCCTGTTACTGGGCGTCATCGGCCTTTCTTATTGCATCAATGCGTTGGTCAGGCGCGGCAATATCCCCTTCAAGGCCGCCGATGTGACGCGCGGGCTTTTCTGGGGCACGATTTCGGGCTTCACCAGCTTTGTGGCCCATTCCGGCGGGCCGCCGTTCCAGGTCTATGTGCTGCCGCAAAAGCTCGACCGGATGAAATTCGCTGGCACCGTCACGGTGCTTTTCACGTATGTCAACGCCATCAAGCTTCTGCCTTATTGGGCGCTCGGGCAATTCAATCCGGGCAATCTCAAGCTTGCGGCGATGCTGTCGCCGATTGCTGTGGTGGGCGCGTTCGCGGGCTACCGGCTGGTGAAAATCATGCCGGACAAGCTGTTCTTCCGGCTGGTCGAGATCGCGCTCGCGGCGCTTTCGGTGAAACTCATCTATAGCGCTGTATTCGGCGCGGGGTGAGGCCAAGACATGAAACTGAATTTCCACACGCTTGATGTTTTCACCGCTGTAAAATTTTCAGGCAATCCGCTGGCGGTTGTGCTGGATGCCGATGCTCTGTCTACGGAGCAAATGCAGACGATTGCCCGCGAGTTCAATCTATCGGAGACAATTTTTGTGCTGAAGCCGGAAAATCCGGCCAATACCGCGAAGGTCCGCATCTTCCTGCCCAATGCCGAAATTCCCTTCGCTGGCCATCCCACGGTTGGTTGCGCCATTTTGCTGGCATCAATGAAACACAAGCCCGGCTGCGCGTTTGAAACGATGATCAGGCTGGAGGAGAATGCAGGTCTTGTCCCGGTGAAAGTCACGCGCATCGGTGAGCGCGCGACGGCCATGTTTACAGCCCCCATCGTGCCATTCGCTGTTGATGCTCTCCTGCCCTCGCCCGCTGCCATGGCTGAAGCTCTCGCCCTCCAGGCAGCCGATATTGGCTTTGGCGGACATGAGATCAGCCTCATTCAGGGCGGTCCCGGCATATTGTTTATCCCGGTTGCAACACGCGAAGCCCTCGCCAGCTCCAGGGTCACCGAGCCTGGTTGGTCAAGCATCACCAACAGCGTGGGCGTCAGCCTCGCTTATCTCTACACCCGCGGGGGCGATAATCCGAAGACGGCGTTTCGGGGCCGCATGTATGCTCCAGCTTCCGGCATCGCCGAAGACCCGGCGACTGGCGCTGCCACCGCCCTTCTGGCTGTTCAACTGCTCAGTGCCGAAAAACTTGCCGACGGCACCCACAAATGGGAACTGGAGCAAGGTTATGAAATGGGCCGTCCTTCGCAGCTGCGTCTGGAGGTCGATGTGAGGAGCGGGAAACTTACAGCCGTGCGGGTTGCAGGTCAGGCCGTGCCGGTGATGGAAGGTGTGCTGGATATCGGCTGATCACTCGATATTGAGCATCGCCTTGGCTTCGGAGGTGACATCAAGGCCCTCCTGCTCATTGCCAGCGCCGCAAAGCTGCACCGCCTGGTTGCGCATGTCATCAAGCTGGGCGCGCTCATCGGGGGACAACTCCATGGCAGCCAGAGCCGCGTCAATCTTGCCAATTTCATCTTGGCATTGACCAGCCTGAGCCTGGCTGGCGAACAGGAGGGCAAGTGCGGAGGCGATGATGATTTTCATGAGTGTTCTTTCCGGTTAAGAAAAACCAATGCCACGCAACTATGGCAGCAAACTGGCGGAGAGGGAGGGATTCGAACCCCCGGTACGCTTGCGCGTACTTCGCATTTCGAGTGCGACGCGATCGACCACTCTGCCACCTCTCCGCATGGGGTTGCTTGATAGCGAAGGCCGTGGGCGCTGCCAACCCCCTTTGTTAACCCTCTGTTCACGGCTTGGAAAGGGTTTGGAAACGCTCACACGTCATAGTGGCTCTTGCGGCTCGGGATCAGGTATTGCGTACCCGCCGCCTGAAAATTGCGGGGGAGCGCTGTGGGCGCTCCCCCGTTTTGTCTATGCGGCCTTGCGGGCTTCGATGGCCTGCGGGCCATTGCTGTTGATGGCGATCATGCGGGGCTTCAGGGCTGCGGGGATTTCCCGTTTCAGCGACACATGCAGGAGGCCATTGTCCAGGCTGGCACCGATTACTTCCATGTGGTCAGCCAACTGGAAGCGGCGCTCGAAGGCGCGGCCCGCAATGCCCTGATGCAGGAACTCGGTCTTGGTGTCCGGCTCGCCGGATTTTTTGCCGTTGACCGAGAGGCTGTTGCCCTTCACTTCAATGGCAATGTCGCCCTGGCCAAAGCCAGCGACTGCCATGGTGATGCGGTATTCATCCTCGCCGAGGCGCTCGATATTATAGGGCGGATAAGCGGGGGCCTCGAATGTTGCCGCTTCATCCAGCATCCGGGCAAACCGGTCAAAGCCGATGGTGGAGCGGTAAAGGGGGGTGAGATCGAACATGGGTGACATTCTCCTTGAGCAATGTTTACGGTGCAGGCCCGCATGGGCAGCGCCTGCGAGCACTGAGGTAAGACGCACGCACAGGTTTTCAAGGCCTGAGGTGAAAATTCATCCTGCCGCCACATAAGCGCCACATCGATGAATGGCAGGTGAACGGATGCGTCATCTGTGGTTCAGCAAGTTTCTGCCATGATCCTGGAGGATAAGGCTGGGGAGCTTGTATACTTAAGGAGTTTATCATGTTGATCAAGGGAACCATCGCGGCTGGCGTGCTGGCTGCGGCATTGGCGTTTCTGCCGGGCGCGGCTTCTGCCAAAACCAATCTCTACATCGGCGTCGGCCCCGGCTGGGGCGGTGACTGCTATGACAGTTATTATGGCGAATGCGGCTACGATCCCTATCGCCGCCATCCGCGCCGGGATTATTATTATGATGACCGCCACGACTATGATGACGAATATGACCGTTCGCGCGTGAGTTGCTCTGAAGCCAAGCAGATCGTGCGCGACAGCGGTTATCGCCGTGTCAAGACACTGAGCTGCGGCGGGAAATCGCACACCTTCAGGGCGCTGAGGCGTGATCACGTTTACCGCATCAAAGTGGGTGCCCGCACCGGGCGGGTCGTTGTTATTTCCCGCGACTAATTTTGCGCATCAAGCAGCGAGGTAAAATCATGGCCAATCTGATTTTCAGGGCAGCTGTGCTGTCGGCAGTCGCCGCAATTTTCATGGCAACGGCAGCCGAGGCGGACCACCGCCCGAAATATCGCGGTTACCGAGATTATTATGCAGGCCGCGACTACGTCGACCCGCCGCGCTATCTGCGTTATTTTTTCGTTCCCCGCGAGGTTTATCGGGATGATGATGAATTCGACGAGGATTATTACGATCCCACTGACGATATGCCAGTGCAAAGGCAAAGACCCGCCGTGAAGAAGAAAGCGGTTGTAAAAGCACCGTCTGCCAAGGTGCCAGCGAAGAAACTCGCGTCGGTTGACAAACCGGCGCTGCATTCGGCGGGCCAACCGACGCAGAAAAAGCCTGTCGCTGCAAAACCGGCGACGGGCGCTATTTCCTGCGAAAAGGCGGCTGGCATTGTTAGTGGATTTGGGTTTTCTGATGTCAAGGCGGTTGATTGCGGCGGCCAGATTCACGCCTTCAATGCCGCCCGCGACGGCAAGCCCTTTGCCATCAAGGTCAATGCCAAAACCGGTGAGTTGACCGAGGTCCGGAAAGTCCAGTAGCGTCGATAAAGGAGATTTGTATTCGCGGCTTATCGCGCTAGATACGCGGGCATGGAGCTTTACCCGACCGCGTTAAATCCGGCACCCGAGGGTGCGCGATGCATTGAGATCAGAGCTAGGGGTGGGTATCGCCTGCGCGCGATGTTCGCCACTGTCGAATCGCCACGCGGCACCGTTGTCATATTGGGCGGGCGCAGCGACTATATGGAGCGTTATTTCGAAACGATGCGCGAGCTTAATGCGCGGGGCTATGCGGTGGCGTCGTTTGATTTTCGCGGGCAGGGTGGCTCCCACAGGATATTGCCCAACCACCGGCGCAGCCATATTCGGGACTTTCGGCGCTATGATGAGGACTTTCAGGCCTTCATGACCCAAGTGGTGCTAGCCGAAGGCCCAGGGCCCTTTTACGCGATTGGTCATTCAACCGGCGGCAACATCCTGATTCGCAGCTTGAGCAAGCACAAGTGGTTTGCCAAAGCAGTGGCGGTATCGCCGCTTCTCGGACTACACTACCCGGGATGGCCATTGGCGGCAGTGCGGATGGTTTTGTTTCTGGCGCTTTCGGCGGGCCTGGGGCGCGCGCGGCTGCCAGGATATCCTGACCGGTCGATGAGCCGGGAGGATTTCCCGGATAACCCCCTGACCAGCGATCAGCGGCGCTTCAATCGCGATATTGCCACCCTTGACGCCGCACCCCATCTGGGATTGGGGGCACCGAGCTTTGCCTGGCTCAAGGCGGCGCGCCGCTCCATGGCGCGCCTTGCCGTCTTGAACCCCAAAAAAAATCTGACCTGTCCGCTTCTCATGGTGGGCGCCGGGCTTGACCGGGTTGTTGACAATGAAGCGACGCGGCGTTTTGCGGGCCGTATGCCGGGGGTTTCGCTGGTGACAATTCATGAGGCCGAACACGAGATCCTCAATGAGCGCGATGAAATCAGGGAGCAGTTTTTCGCTATTTTTGATACCTATATTGGCGGCAGCGATATCGCTTGACGTGAAAGCCCGAAACCGGATCATATGCTGCCCATGACCATTGCTTTTCGCACCGCTGACAGTCTCGCCGCCCACGCCGTTTGCGCTGCCGCCGGGGTTCGGGACGGATTGCGCGCCGCCCAGTTCTATGCCCGCGACCTGTCGCTTGCTGGGCGCCCTGAGCCTCGCAATGCGCCATTTCTGACGGCCTTGGTGGCCCGGCTGGCGCGGTTGACCGATTGCGCCATGACCTTGGGGGCCAACCTGTCGATCCGGGTTTTTCTGCCCGGCTGGCGCACGCTGCCATCGCCTTTTGCGCCCGGAATGCTGGACGGTGTGGCCGAGGCGATCCGCAAGAACAGCCTGGTGCAAAATCCCTTGTTCAACGCCTATTTCTTCCGGGCTGCGATCCAAATCATCAAGTTTTATTCCGAACCGCCCTGGCTGGTGCTCGAACACCGAATTGATGCCGCGCGGCGCCAATTGGCGCAAGGCGTTCAGCCGGAGACAGAGACTGCATTTTTGGCGCGGGCGCTTTTTGCTCTGGTCGATGCGGCACCCATCGCCAAGATTGGCCGAACCCGCGAGTCCCACCGGCTGTTTGACAGTGTTGATCCCAATATCGCCGTGTGCGCCATCGCTTGCGTGAGCTTGCTGTTCGCGAGCCAGGGCAAGCCCATGGAAAATCTGGGAGATAGCGAATTCCTGGCAATCACCGGGGCCTTGGTCCTGCCGCGGCTCAAGGCGGTTTCTGCGCTCATTGCAGCGCGTGATGAAGCGGGACTGACGCTGGAACTGGGTGATCTCAAGTCGATGTATTGAGATACGCCGCAACGCGCGCCCTCTGGGGGGCTGTCAGGCGCAGGCCGTGTTTGGTGCGATGGTCGAGAATGTCAGCGGCGGTTTTGGCCCATTCGGCCTGGCACAGATAGTCGATTTCGGCGCGGTACAGGGCACCGCCGAAATGCTCGCCAAGATCGCCCATAATTCTTGGCGCGCGGGTGCCGTAGAGCCTGGCGTAGTGCAGCACCACGTTGCCTGGTAAACGTGGATAGGCGCGTTGCAGACCGGCCAGAAATTTTTCAAAATCAGCCTCCTGCATATCGCCGCCGGGAAGCGTTGCGGCTGCTGTCCAGGGGTCTTTCATGGCCGGAAAAAACGGTTTCAGTTTCAGCAGCGCATGTTCGGCCAGCTTGCGGTAGGTGGTGAGCTTGCCACCGAAGACCGACAGCAGCGGCGGCGCGCCTTCGACATCGAACACATAATCGCGGGTGACGGCGGAAGGATTGGCGGCGTTGTCGTCATAGAGCGGGCGCACACCGGCGAAGCTGGCGATGATGTCAGTGGGAGCAAGCTGCTGCTTGGTATAGCGGTTCACGGCGGCGAGCAGATAGTGGATTTCATCATCGTCGATCTTCACATCCTCAGCGCGGCCAGTGTAGGCGATATCGGTTGTGCCAATGAGGCAGAGATCACCCTGGTACGGATTGACGAAGATCACCCGGCCATCATGATTCTGCAACAGATAAGCATGGGGGCCGTCCCAGAATTTGCGGACAATGACATGGCTGCCCTTGACCAGGCGCACCCGGCGCGGCGAGTTTGAACCGGCCACCGCGTTGATGACATTTTCAACCCAGGGGCCAGCGGCATTGACCAGAGCTGCGGCGCGGACAGTTGGCGCCGCGCCACCCTCGCTGCGGAGTTCAACCTCCCATGCGCCATCCACACGCCGCGCTGAAATGGCTTCTGTGTGGGTGAGAATGGTGGCGCCGCGCTCTTTCGCATCAAGCGCGTTGAGAACTACGAGGCGGGAGTCATCAACCCAGCAATCGGAATATTCAAAGGCGAGCTTGAAATTATCCTTGATGGCCAGGCCCTCGGGCTCGTGGGCAAGATTGATGCGGCGGCAACCGGGCAGTTTTACGCGGCCGCCCAGATGATCGTAGAGAAACAGACCAAGGCGCACCAGCCAGGCGGGGCGCTGTTCCGGCGAATGCGGCAGCACAAAGCGCAGTGGCCAGACGATGTGCGGGGCGGCGCGGAGAAGCACTTCGCGTTCAATGAGGGCTTCGCGCACCAGGCGGAACTCGTAATATTCGAGATAGCGCAGGCCCCCGTGGATGAGCTTGCCTGAACGCGACGAGGTGCCTTCGCCGAGATCGCCCTTCTCGCACAAAATGACGGAAAGACCGCGCCCCGCCGCATCGCGAGCAATGCCTGCGCCGTTGATGCCACCGCCGATGACGACGAGATCAACGTTGTTCATTTTAGTGGCGATTCAGTAAACTGAGCGCAGGTCAAGCGGGTCCGCCAGAATTCGAGGGTTCTCCCAACCCTCATCCTGAGGAAGTGAGAGTATGCCGCACTGCCCTTGTATAAAAAAATTGAAAAAAAATGTTGCGGCTTGAAGTGCTTGACACTGTTTACAAAATAGCCCTGTCCCATTTTCAGCACCGGTTGACGGGCGGCTCGCCGCCGAGATAGCGGCGCACTTCTTCGGCGGCGAGGCTTGCGGCGATCTTCACGGTTTTCACCGAAGCGCCAGCGATGTGGGGAGTAAGCGTCACGTTGGGAAGTTGCAGCAGGGGCCAGTCGGCGGGGACGGGTTCCACAGAAAATGTTTCCAGCATGGCGCCGCGCAGGTGATTGTTTTTCAGCGCCTCGTACAATGCGTCATAATCAAGGAGCGGCCCGCGCGCGGTGTTGATGAGGTACGCGCCGGGCTTCATCTGGGCGAGGGTTTCGGCGTAGATCATGTTTGTGGTTTCGGGTGTGACGCGCGGATGCAATGACACCACATCTGATTCCGCCAGCAGGCGGTCCAGAGAGGCATGGATGACGCCGTCGCGGAGATCATTGGCGGAAAGCTGCACGTAGGGATCACTTACCAGAATGCGGCAGCCAAAGGCTTTGAGCAGCTTCACCACGCGCCGCCCCACTTCGCCGTAGCCGATGAGGCCCACGGTCATGTCGGAAAGTTCATCGCCGGCGCGGTCGGCGCGGTAGAGGTCGCCGCGCCACTCACCGCGCCGAAGCGCATCGTGGCCTTTGGTGATGTTGCGAGTTTCGGCGAGAATGGCGCCGATGGTGAATTCTGCCACAGCCGAGGCATTGCGCCCTGGCGTGTTGACCACCGTGATACCCCGCGCCCGCGCCGCTGCCATGTCGATATTGACAGGACCACCGCGAGAGACGGCGACGAATTTGAGGTTTGGCAGGCGGTCCATGATGCTGGCGGATAAGGGCGCCAGATGGGTGACGAGGATTTCGGCATCGCCCGCGAGCGCCACCACCGCGTCAGCCGATCCCATATATTCCTTGAGTCCGTCCATGCCGGGAGCCGCATAGCCATGTTCCATCGGCGCATCCGGCCACTGGAAATCATGCTTGCTGATTTCTATTTCAAACAGGCGGCAGCGCTCCAGGATCGCCTGCTCAAACATATCCGAGAGCATGAACAAATCACCGATGATCGCGATTTTACGCATGTTTGATCCTCGCCATGTCGCGCCACAGGGGGCGCAGGGTTTCGCGCGTCTTTTTGTAAAGCGCGAATGCGCTGTCATAGACAGAGCCAAGCTGCCCATCAGCCAATGTGGTTTCACCCAGCAGCGGGTCTACCCATTCGGCGACGCAACTCCCCATGTCGGGATAAAGTTTTTGCTGCACCGCCGCCATCATCGCGGCCCCGGCAGCGCCCGCCTCCTCGCGCGCGACACTGCGCACGCGTGACTTCAGGGTGCTGGCGAGCATCACGCGCAAAGCCTGTGAGCGCGCCGCTCCGCCGGTCACGCGCACTTCGTCCGGAATATCGCCCATGGCGGCGTAGCAATCGCGCGAGGCAAAGCACAGGCCCTCGAAAATGCCGCGCATCAAATCCGCATAGGTGTGGCCGATCTCGAGGCCGGTGAAGGAGGCGCGCGCCGCTGGTTCCATGAAGGGGCCGCGCTCGCCCGCCAGCGAGATATAGGGGTGATACAAGATGGATGCTGGCGTCCGCGCCAGGATCTTTTCGTCCATGCCTTTCAGCAAATCGCTGCGCGATCGCTCAACACCTTCGCCTCTCAGCACATCGCGCGCCACATCGAGCAGCCAATCGATGTTCAGCGTCGACGCCATGTTGGACTGGATTTGCGCATACATGCCGGGAACCGGAAAGGCCATGGTGTAGCCCGACATTTCGGCGTTCAGCTTCACATGGTCCGCTGTGGGGGCAATGCGCATGTGCATTCCCGTGGAACCGACAATGGTGCAGCCGGTTTTACCCAGGGGATCAAACAGCCCGCCGCCAAGGCCGGTGCAGATCACATCAACATAGCCCAGTGTTACGGGCGTTCCGGCCTTGAGGCCGGTGAGGCGCGCTGCTTCCGGCGAAAGCCCATGGGCGGTTTCCGTGCCTTCAATGATCGGCGGCAGCAGGCGCTTGGCTTCGGCTGCGCCGAGTGTATCCAGAATACCGGGCGCATATTGGCGCGAGCGGAACTGGCCGAAGGTGAAATTGGCCTCTGATGGATCAGCGGCGCGAACTGCGGTCAGCTTGAAATGCAGCCAGTCCTTGCAATGAAAAGCGCTGGTCGCGCGGGCCAGGATTTCCGGCCGGTGCCGGTTCATCCAGGCCAGATGAATGCTCATCTGGCAGGCGTTGACGCCCGTGCCGGTGCGTTTGTAGTGCGCGGCGTAATCGGCATGCCGCGTGAAATCTTCTGCGATGGAAGTTGCGCGCGCATCAAGCCAGAGCCAGGCCGGGGCCACAGGTTCGCCCGCCTTGTCGATGAGCCACATGCCGTCGCCCTGGCCGGTCACTGATACGGCGATGAGGCGTTGGCAGAGATTTGGAATTTTCTCGGACAATTGTTTCAGCGTGGCTGCGGTATCGGCCCAGGTGCGGGCCATGTCCTGCTCGACGCCGCCGCCTGGGAGTGTCTCATAAACATTGGGCGTGGCGGCAGCGGCAATCTGCTCGCCTTGCGCGGTGAAGGCCACCGACTTGATGACCGAGGTGCCCGCATCAATGCCAATGAGAATGCCGTCCTTCATGCGAGATCGCCGCCATGGGCGATGGCCTTGGTGGTGGCCGCGTCGAAGAGATGCAGATCGGCTGCCGCCACGGACAGCGCAACGGCGCTGCCGGTTTCCTGGCGCACACGCTCATGCGAGACCGAGACCACGGTGCGCGCCCCCACTTCAGCCGCCACATGTGTCTGGTCGCCAAGCCATTGGCACGACATGATCCTGGCCTTGATGGGGCCAGCACCCAGACGCAGCGCATGGGGGCGAATGCCGATGGAGAGGCGGCGGTGTTTTTTGAGAAGCTCGCGCACCGGCGCTGAAATTTCGCTTGGCGAGTAACTCAGTTCAGCGCCGCCATCGAGAATGAAGGTGACCCCATTGGCATTCACCATCGCTGCGGCGTTGAGGACATTCATCGGCGGCTCGCCGATAAATGCGCCGGTGAACAGATCAGCAGGCCGCGCTTTCAGGTCCGCCGGGCTGGCATATTGCAGCAATTTGCCGCCCTCCATCACCGCGATACGGTCGGCCAGCGCATTGGCTTCGGTCTGGTCATGGGTGACAAGGATGGTGGTGCAGTGATGCTCGCGCAAATAATGCTTGATGCGGCCGCGCAAAATGGCGCGAAGCTGCGGCTCAAGCTGGCCCATGGGTTCATCAAGGAGATAGAGTTCGGCCTTGCGCACCAGTGCGCGGCCCAGGCTGGCGCGCTGTTGCTGGCCGCCCGAAACAGAACTTGGATATTTGTGCAGGATGTCGGAGATTTCCAGCATCTCCGCCATGGCTTTGACTTTTCTGTCCGACTCCGCTGCCGAAAGCTTTGCGGCTTTCAGCGCAAATGCCATGTTCTCGGCAATGGTCAGGGGTGGATAAAGCGAATAGGCCTCAAACGCCATGGCAACACCGCGCGCTGATGGCGCCAGGGCATGAATCTGTTTGCCCCCCAACGAGATGCTGCCGTGGCTTACATCTTCAAAGCCTGCAATCATGCGTAAAGTCGAGGTCTTGCCGCAGCCTGATGAGCCGAGCAGCGCTGTGATCTCGCCGGGAGCCACGGTGAGCGAGAGCGACTGCACGGCATGGACCGCCGCCTTGCCGCGCGGGCGGTAGATCTTGTCGACATCGGCGATGATCAGTTCACCCATGGAGACGCTCGCCAGTTATGCTGTCAAAAAGATGCGTGCCACTGCCTGCAAAAACCACATGCACCCGCGATCCCGCCTCCGGGATGAAGTCAGACGAGGATGGCAGGGACGCCAGGAACTCCCAGCCGCCATCTGATTGCAGCAGCAAGACCACGCGCTCATTCAGCGGGGTGACCGCCATGACTTCCGCCGCCAGTCCCTGATCGGCAAATTCAACCGCCTCGGGCCGCACCGCGAATGTCACCTCGCGGCCGCCCAGATGCTGATAGGATTGGTCAAGCGCGCCCTTGACGCCGCCTAAAGTCACTGTCACTTTTCCGCCCACCACGTCTACCCTGGTCTCCGCTGTGTTGATGGCGGGGTCACCGAACAGGCGGGCCACGCCCAGCGTTGCGGGTGTCAGATAAATTTCCTCTGGTGTCGCAGTCTGGATAAACTTGCCGCCCGCCAGCACGGCGATGCGGTCGCCCAGCGCCATCGCTTCCTTGTAGTCTTGCGTCACATAAAGCACCGTGGCCCCGCTCTGGCGCAAGAGACGTGGCAATTCAAGGCGCATCTCGAAGCGAAGCTTGGCATCGACATTGCGCAACGGGTCATCGAGCAGCAGAATGCGGGGCTCAGCCGCCAGCGCCCGGGCCAGGGCGGTGCGCTGTTTCTGGCCGTTGGAAAGCTCGCGCGGCGCATGCGACAGCACATGGTCGATTTTCAAGAGCTTCGCCACCTTCTCGACACCGGCCTTGATGGCTTCAGCCGTGGCCTTTTGTGCCCGCAGGGGCGTGGCGATATTCTCCCACGCCGACATATGCGGGAACAGCGCGAAATTCTGGAATGCCATGCCGACGCCGCGGTGTTCAGGGGCCACATCAGTCACATCAGCGCCGTCAATTTCAATGAGGCCGGAAGTCAGCTCCTCAACGCCAGCGATCAGGCGAAGCAAAATCGTCTTGCCGGTGCCGGAGCCGCCGAAGATGACGACGATCTCGCCATCATTGGCGGCAAGATCAAGATTGTCAAAAATCTTGTGCGCGCCAAAGGCCTTGCCCAAGCTCCTGAGTGCGAGCTGGGTCATCCCTTCACCGCTCCCATGGAAAGCCCCTCAACCAGATAGCGTTGCGCATAAAGGGCGAGCGCCAGGGTTGGCGTGATGGAGAGCACGATGGCAGCGGCGATGTTGCCGTATTGAATGCCCGAGGCGGTAACAAATGCAAGGGCTGCGACCGTCACCGGCTGCTTGTCGGCGGAGGCCAGAATCAGCGCGAAGACGAAATTGTTCCACGCGAAGATAAAGGCGAGAAGCCCCGCCGCCGCAATGCCGGGCCGCGCCAATGGTACCGCAATTTTGCGAAATGTCTTCCACCAGCTATTGCCCGCAATTCGGTAAGCGTGTTCGATGTCGGGGCTGATGTCCTCAAAATAACCGCGCACAATCCACAGGATCAGCGGCAGGCAGATGAGCTGATAAACCCAGATGAGACCAATATAGGTGTCGGTCAGCCCCAGCGTCTGGAACCACAAGGAGAGCGGCAGCAGCACCAGCAAAGGCGGCGCAAAGCGGAATGACAACAGTGTGAAGGCAATGTCCTCGCCCAGGCGGAACTTGAAGCGCGCAAACGCATAGGCGGCCGGCACACCCAATACCAGCGACAAGGCGACCGAACAGGTCGACAGCAAAATCGAATTCCAGAGATTGTGCATGAAGGCGATATCCAGATCGCCCGCATTTGTCTCCAGCTTGCCGGTGATCAACGCCTTGTAGTTGGCCAGTGTGGGTTCAAACACGATGGATGGCGGTATCCGCAGGATCGTCTCATTGGTCTGGAACGACATGAGAAAGATCCACAGGATGGGGAAGAGGAAAAACACCAGCACCAGCGAGATAAGAATGGCGCGGATGGTTTTTTCGAAGGTTGATGAATGATCCATGAATTAAATCTCCCCTTTCTTCCCTTCTCCCCTTGCGGGAGAAGGTGGCGCGAAGCGCCGGATGAGGGGGCGGTGAGCCTGGTCCAAGAGGCTGCGGGACTCGCTGAACCGCCCCCTCATCCGTCTCGTGCCCAAGAAAGAGGGCGCGATCCACCTTCTCCCGCAAGGGGAGAAGGAAAAAGAAGAGACGCCGCTGTATGCCATCATGCCCCCCCATGGGCGCGTTCGCGCAATTTCAGCCATTGCTTGATAAAGATGTTGGAGAGGAAATAGGTGATCGCCCACAGGATGATCATCATGGCGGCCGAGCGTCCGACATTGGTGGCCTGGAAGAAGTCGAGATAGGCCTGCACCTGGAATACCAGGAGCTTGTCGCCGGGGCCGCCTTGCGTCATTGAATAGATGATGTCGAATTGCTGGATTGAATCGAGCAGGCGGAACAGGGTGGCCGTGATGATGTAGGGCATCAGCATGGGCAGTGTTATGCGGAAGAATACAAATGAGCGCGGCACACCGTCGAGCGCTGCCGCTTCAAACGGCGCCTTGGGCAACGAGCGCAAGCCCGCCAGCAGCAGGATCATGATGAAGGGCGTGTAGACCCAGATATCAACCAGCACCACTGTGAGCAGGGCGGTGGACGGATCAGAGGCCCATCTGAAATCCGTGTAGCCAAGCAGGCCCACAAAATAGCTCAAAATGCCAAAATTGGGATTGGTCATCAACTTCCACATCAGCGCGGCCAAGGCTGGCGCTGTCATCAAGGGAAGCAGGAGCAGGATGGAGGCGATATTGTTGAAGCGCGAGGGTTTTTGCAACAGGAGCGCGATGCCCAGACCCAGCACCAGCTCGATGCCGACGGTGAGTGCGGCGTATACCAGTGAGATATAAACCGTGTTCCAGAATTTCGGATCGTAGAAGAAATTGACATAATTGTCGAACCAGATGAAGCCCTTCATTTGCGGCAGGTTCATGCGGTAGCGGAGCATCGAATAATAGACAGCGGTGAAAAACGGAATAAGAATGCCGATGCACATGAGCAGGGCGGGCAAGCTCAGGAGATAGGGCAGCGCTTTGCGCCGGAAGCGGCTGCGCTGGTGAATCTGGGCTGCGGCTGTGGTCATCTATTCCTTCATTCCACGCGCTGTCATCCCGGCTTTCGCCGGGATGACAGGGTATTGGGGGGGCGGGGCCCGCACGGAGACCCGCGCGGATCGGTTAGCCCAAAACGGCTTCCCCCACCGTCTTGTCAATATAGGCCGCCAAGGCATAGCGGCCGAAGTCG
>JANOTU010000441.1:0-2719 GCA_031416515.1 Hyphomicrobiales bacterium | reverse complement strand
GTTGACGCCGCCGTCATGGTGATTGACGCCGCCAAGGGCATTGAAGCGCGCACACGGAAGCTCTTCGAAATCTGCCGCCTGCGCGATATTCCCATAATCACCTTCGTCAACAAGATGGACCGCGAGGCTAGAGAGCCTCTGGACCTGCTTGATGAAATCGAAAAGGGCCTGGCCCTCACTGTCGCCCCCATGGTCTGGCCCATCGGCCAGGGCCGGGCCTTTGCCGGCACCTATGATCTGCAAACCCCGCGGGTGCGCCGCCTTGATGCGGACCCCGCCGGGCAAACTGTGTCCGGCCCCGATGATCCCCTGATCAGCACACTCATCACCGGCGATATTCTGGCCAAATGGCGCGACGAAATCGATCTGGTGCGCGATCTCTGCCAGAGCTTTGACCGCACAGCCTTCCTCGAAGGCCATCTCTCGCCGGTGATCTTCGGCTCGGCATTACGCAATTTCGGTGTTCGCGATCTCCTTGAAGTGTTGATCGACCATGCGCCGCCGCCCCGCGATCAGGCGGCGTCAACCCGCGTTGTCCATGCCACGGAACCCAAAATGACCGGCATCGTGTTCAAGATCCAGGCCAACATGGACCCCAATCACCGGGACCGCATCGCCTTCATGCGCCTGGCTTCGGGAAAGCTCACGCGCGGCATGAAGGTGAAGATTGTCCGCACCGGCAAGACCCTGGCGCTCAACGCCCCCCAGTTTTTCTTCGCCCAGGACCGCTCACTGGCAGAAGAGGCCTATGCGGGCGACGTTGTCGGCATTCCCAATCATGGGGTCTTGCGCATTGGCGACACGCTCACCGAGGGCGAGGATATTGTCTTCACCGGTGTTCCAAGCTTTGCGCCGGAAATCCTGCGGCGGGTGAAGCTTGGCGATCCGATGAAGGCCAAGAAACTGCGTTCAGCGCTGGGAGAATTGGCGGAAGAAGGTGTGGTGCAGCTTTTCGTGCCCGCCGATGGCTCGCCCGCCATTGTCGGCGTGGTGGGGGCGCTTCAGCTTGATGTGCTGGCCGACCGGCTTGGCAATGAATACGGCGTCCCCGTTGATTTTGAGCCCTCGCGCTATGAGATCATGCGCTGGATTGCCTCTGAGGAGACCAAGAAGCTCGATGAGTTCGTGGCCGCAAATCGTTTCTCCATCGCCAACGACCTCGACGGCGACCCCGTCTTCATGGCCCAATCAGCGTTTAGTCTCAACTACGCGCTGGAGCGAGCGCCCGCCATCCGCGCCACTGAGATCAAGGAGATGCACCGCGCGTGATGGGCAATATGCCAGTTGATTTCACCTTCGCCGAAGCTGCGGCCATAGCTCTGATCTTCGCGCTCTGGGGGCTTTATTCGCCCATTCTCAGCGTCTTCGGCAAGGGCAGCCTCAACACCCAGCTGCATGCGGTGCGCGCCCGCTGGCTGCAGGTGCACCAAGGCATTGAGCGTGAGCACCGGGTATTTGATGCCATCATGCTCGGGCATATTTCCAGCTCAGTTTCTTATTTTGGCTCCGCCACCCTGTTGGTTCTGGCGGGCCTTGTGGGCACGCTGGCCAATGTCAACCACATCTATCTGGTGACCCGCGATCTGAAATTCCTTGCCCCCATGAGCGTTGAGCTCTTCACCCTGCATTTCGCCGTGTTCACCCTGATTCTGGCCTTGAGCTTCTTCGCCTTCACCTATGCGCTCAGGAAGATGTCCTACACCTTCGCCATGCTGGGCGGACTTCAGGATGCCGCCGCCGAAACGCCTGAATCAAAAATCATGGTGGAGCAATCCGCCACCGTGCTCACCGAGGCTGTCCGCAGCATCAACACCGGCATCCGCGGGTTTTACTACGCGATTGCCGCGCTCTTTCTCTTCGCTGGCCCGGCTGTCTGCATGGCCGCCACCCTCCTGATCACCGCCACCCTGTTCTACCGGCAGCTTTTCTCGCCAACCGCAATCGCCATCGGCCGCTATGTTGACGCGCTGAACAAGATCAGGCGTTGAACATCAGGCGACGGGATCGCCACCATACTGGTTTGGCCCCTCGGTGCCGCGCAGGATGCCGCATTCCACCAGCATCCAGATGCTGCCAATGATCGGGATCAGGATGATCAGCGACCACCAGCCAGACTTGCCGCGGTCATGCCAGCGCTTGGCATAGAGCACGATGGCTGGATAAATCATCACCAGGCTGACAACTATGCCGATGACGCCAAAGCCACTCTCGCTCATGGTTCCGAGGATCATGTCAAGAACGCCGGCGATGATGCTGACGACAACCATCACCAGAATACCCATCCAGAAGGACTGGCGGCCAATGCGTCCTTCAAAGCTGGTAAAAAGATACTTCCAGTCCATTATGTTTCTCCTGCTTTCCCACAACCGGCACACTGTTACCAAGAAAAGCAGAAGAACAGAAGAGGCACCGTCAGGGCGATTCAGTAAACTGCGCGCAGGCCAACGGATCAGTCAGAATTATTGGGGTCCCCCCAACCCTCATCCTGAGGTGCGAGCGCCGTAGCTACGCCTCGAAGGACGGTTGCAGGTTCCGCACCGTGGGCCCTTCGAGGCGTGGCTACGGGCTCGCACCTCAGGGTGAGGAGATAGGAGCGTGACGCCCTGACGGCTCCTCTTTTGTTCCTCTGCTTTTCTTGGTAACAGTGTGCCGGTTGTGGGAAAGCAGGAGAAACATAATGGACTGGAAGTATCTTTTTACCAGCTTTGAAGGACGCATC
>JANOTU010000440.1:0-3484 GCA_031416515.1 Hyphomicrobiales bacterium | reverse complement strand
AAAAAGATCACCAACAACTACATCCAATAAATCCGCTGCCGCCTTCATGCACAGTCAAGTGTAGGGTGATCGTAAATCAAAATATGACTCACTATGGTTGGGTCAGGATGAGTTGCCGTTTGCTGCGTCAACGCCTCTAGAGCCAAACTATGGTTTTGAACCTTGGGACTACGAGGAGCAGACCAAGTATGAAACCGGATTAAGCATCAACGAATTGTTTGTGGAAGGTGGTACTGGGATCGTAACAAAGCGAGACAATCTTACAATTCATCGGTCCAAAGAATTGGTCTGGCAGGCGGTACAAGACATGCTCACTCTCGATGAGGCTGTTGTCCGAACAAAATACGAGTTGCCTGAAGACGTGCGAGATTGGCAATATGACTGGGCAGTGAGAGACCTCAAGCACAAACCATCACGTGATAAGATTCAACCTATTTCTTATCGGCCCTTCGATCAAAGGTACATATATTTTACCGGCCAATCCCGAGGCTTTGTTGGTTGGCCTGTAGAAAAGCTTATGCGCCATTTTGTAAATGGATATAACTTTGGTTTGGCTACTGCGCGTAGCAACAAGAATCCAACGCCTGATCATTTCTTCATTACTAACATAATGATGGAAACCAAGTTTGCAGAGAGTAGCACACAGTCGGCAGTCTTTCCGCTGTATCTTTATCCGGATCAGCAATCGCTAGATCAAACCCGCCGCATCAACTTCGATCCCAAAATTCACAAGGCGATCATCGCCGCCGCCAAAGACAAGGCCCATGGGGCACCTGATGAGGTGGCGATCTTCGATTACATCTATGGTGTGCTGCATTGCCCAGCCTACCGCGAGACCTACAAGGAGTTCTTGAAGATCGATTTCCCCCGTGTGCCCTATCCGCCGAGCCCGGATGTGTTCTGGGAGGTCTCCGCCAAGGGCGCGCAGTTGCGCAAGTTGCACCTGATGGAGGATGCCGCGATCGGCGCAGCGCCCTACCAATTCATCGGCCTTGGCGATTCAGTGGTGGCCAAGGTGGCGTTCAAGCCGCTTGGTGAGAAAGACGGCTTGGTGACGGGCGCGGTTTACATCAACGCGACCCAGGCTTTCCAAGACGTGCCGGAAATCTCCTGGAATTTTTACATCGGCGGCTACCAGCCCGCGCAGAAATGGCTGAAAGACCGCAAAGGGCGGCAACTCATATTTGAAGACATCAAGCATTATCAGAAGATCATCAAGATACTATCCGAGACAGACCGCATCATGAAAACGATAGTGATGCCGCTTTGATGCCAGCGGACACATCAATGGACTCACTGAGCGCAAGCTGGACGCCAGCTTTCGCTGGCGTGACGGGGTGGAGAGGGCTGGCTACGAGTAACAGCGTGCCGGTTCGAGTCTGGCCGCCCGCACCAGGCTTCAAGTCAATCAGGGAGGAACAATCTTGAACACGAAGGAGGTCGGCTTTTCATTCGCGCCAAAGGGGCCAGGCACCTTGTTGTTCACTGCAGGAATGCTCTTGAGATAGGCGGCGATGGCCTGCTGGTCCTCCTTGGTGAGCCCGGCCAGGGCCATCCAGGGCATGATGGGGACGAGCTGGCGGCCATCGGGGCGAACACCTGTGGTGAAGGCGGTGATGATCTGCTCTTCGGTCCATTTGCCAAGGCCGGTTTCGTTGTCAGGGGTCAGATTGGGACCGTAGAAAGCGCCAACGCCTGGAATTTCAAAACCCACTTCCGAGCCGCCGAGATAACGCGCCATGTCGGGCTTGCCGAAGAAATAGCCCGGCGTGTGGCAATCCATGCAGCCGCCGAGATTGACCAGATATTTGCCGCGCTCGACGGGCGTTTCAGCTGCGGCGGTTGAAGCGCACAGCAACATGGCTGCGAAAGCAAGACGATATTTCATGGTGTTCCCTCCCGGTTGCAACAGAAGGGAAGTTCTCACATTATATGCGGGTCGTCAACGGGGTGGCGTTGGCTTGATCACATCGAAAATCTTGCCGCTCATCAACAGCGCCACTTCGGAGGCGGGCAGGGGTTTTTGGCATTCGGACAGGGGGTTGAGCCAGAAATTTGAGTCGGGCAGGATGCTGAACACATGCTTGGCGACCGCGCCGAAACAGGTTTCAGGCTCCTTCAGATAGGCCGAGATGCGGTTTTTTGACGTGAAGGCGGGGTGCCATTTGAGGCCCTGGTATTCCACCGTCGCCACATTGAGTTGCTCCTTGTATTTGAGTTCGCGGCGCTTGCCCGGCTCCATCTTGGCTTCAGGAGTGAGAATGTAAATCTCCGACACCAGCAGAGCCTTGTAGAAGTCCGGCACCTTGGCCGGATCCTTGGATGCGGCCTGCATCAGTTTTTCCAAATTATTTTCAGGTTCAAACATGGGCGCCTTCTGCTCTCAGGGTTCGGTAAATGGTGTTGCGCGACACGCCCAGCTTGCGGGCAGTCTTGGAAATATTCTGGCCGGTCTCGGTATAGGCCGCCAGCACCTGGGCGCGCTGCACATCAAGAAGGCTGGCTTTGAGCTTGTCCTGGCGCGGGGCCACAGCATTCACGCCCACCAGCGCCGCAACAGCGCTTGCATCAATCAAGTTGCCGCCATCGCCCAAGGTGAGCCGTGACAGCATGTTGCGCAGCTCACGGATATTGCCGGGCCAGTCCTGTTCTTCCAGCAGTTCAATGGCGCTGTCGGTGAGACTGATGGCGGGATCAATGGCCTTCATCAAATGCCGGGCGATGTCGGCGAAATCGGTGCGCTGGCGCAGCGGCGCTAAATTCGCTTCCAGCATGTTGAGGCGGAACAAGAGGTCAGAGCGGAAGCGGCCCTTGGCGATCAGGTCAGCGAGATTAGCATTGGTGGCTGATACCAGAAGCACATCCACCTGGCGCTTGGCCCCGCCCACCGGCCGCACGGTCCAATCATCGAGAAAGCGCAGCAACACCGACTGAAGCGTTACCGGCATGTCGCCGATCTCGTCGAGAAACAATGTGCCGCCATCGGCTTCCTTGAAGAGGCCCGGCGAGCCGCCCTTGCGGGCACCCGTAAATGCGCCTTCCGAATAGCCAAACAGTTCCGCTTCAATCAGGCTGTCGGGCAGGGCGGCGCAGTTGACGGCGATGAACGGGCCCTTGCGGTTGCTCACAATGTGCGCATGACGCGCCAGTTCTTCCTTGCCGGTGCCCGTCTCGCCGCGAATGAGAATGGGCATCTTGCGCTGGGCAGCGCTATCAACCTTGCGCACGACTGCGGCAATGGCCGGGTCAATCGACACAAACTGGGCCGCAGCGGGTTTGGGAGGCTCTATCCTCGGCTTCAAGACCGGCTGCGCCATGGGGAACTGGCGCGGGTTCTCGATTGTGGCAAAGAACTGGCTGCCAATACCATCCTGAAGCTTTTGGCGCTCATGGCGGCGGCCCTCATCAACAAAGGTGCCGAACTTGGTGCGGAAAATGTCGCCGAAATGGCGTCCAGGAAATGTCGGCAGGCCCTGCAGCAAAG
>JANOTU010000439.1:0-3857 GCA_031416515.1 Hyphomicrobiales bacterium | reverse complement strand
CTCAAGGACCGCCGTTTGAGAAGAAAGGGCGGACTGAAGTCCGCGCTCCAAGAGAAATTTTATGCGGGGCGCTGGGGTTTTCCGAGGCGGCCATTGCCGCAGAGGTAGCTGACGATGACTTCGGCTGCGGCCTCGGCTGAGAGGCGGGTGGTGTCGATGTGGATTTCGGGATTCTCTGGCGCTTCGTAGGCTGAGGAGATGCCGGTGAAGTGTTTGATCTCGCCGCGCCGCGCCTTGGCGTAGAGGCCTTTCACGTCGCGCTTTTCGGCCTCCGCCAGGGTGGTGTCAACGTGGATTTCGATGAATTCGCCCTGCTCCACCAACTCGCGCGCCATTTGGCGTTCGGAGCGGAAGGGGGAGATGAAGGAAACAAGCGTGATGAGGCCTGCGTCCACCATGAGGCGGGCGACTTCGGCGACGCGGCGGATGTTTTCAACGCGGTCGGCATCGGTGAAGCCCAGGTCGCGGTTGAGGCCGTGGCGGATGTTGTCGCCGTCGAGGAGATAGGTCATGTGGTCGTCGCCATGGAGCTTCTTCTCCACCAGATTGGCGATGGTGGATTTGCCGGCGCCCGAGAGGCCGGTGAACCAGAGAATGGTGGGCTTTTGTTTGGCCAACGCAGCATGCGCCTGCTTGTTTACATCCACCGCCTGCCAATGGATGTTGGCGGCGCGGCGCAGCGCAAAACGGATCAACCCCATGCCGACGGTTGAATTGGTGAAGCGGTCGATGATGATGAAGGAGCCGAGATGGCGGTTTGCATCATAGGCGGCGAAGGCGATGCTTGAATCCAGTTCGAGATTGCACACGCCGATTTCATTGAGCGCCAGGGTCTTGGCCGCCACATGCTCCATGGTGTTGACGTTGACCTTGTATTTCAGCTCCTCAAGCGTGCCGGGAACGGTCTTGGTGCCGGCCTTGATGAGATAGGAGCGGCCGGGCAGCATCGGCTCATCGCCCATCCACAGGATTTCGGCCTCAAACTGGTCGGAGACTTCAAGGGGATCGGCGGCCACGCAGAGAATGTCGCCACGGCTGACATCGATCTCGTCTTTCAGGGTGATGGTGAGGGATTGCCCGGCGATGCCTTTGTCGAGATCGCCGTTGTAGGTGACAATGCGCTCAACGATGGAGGTTTTTGCCGAGGGCAGCACCTTGATGGCGTCACCGGGCTTGATCGAGCCTGAGACGATGGTGCCGGAGAAGCCGCGGAAATTCTGGTCCGGACGGTTCACCCATTGCACCGGCATGCGGAAGGGCTGCTGTTCCAGATCATCGCCAACAGGAACAGTTTCCAGATGGGCCATCAGCGTGGTGCCGTGATACCAGGGCATGTTGGGCGAGCGCTCGATGACATTGTCGCCGGCCAGCGCTGACAGCGGGATGACGGTGATGTCTTGCGCGTTGATGCTGGCGGCGAATGCGCGGTAGTCGGCTTCGATGGCGTCGAAGACCTTCTGGTCGTAGTTCATCAAATCCATCTTGTTGATGGCGACGACCAGATGCTTGATGCCGAGCAGCGCGGCGATGAAGGTGTGGCGGCGGGTCTGGGTGAGAACGCCTTTGCGCGCATCAATCAGGATGATGGCGAGATCGGCGGTGGACGCGCCGGTGGCCATGTTGCGGGTGTATTGCTCGTGGCCGGGCGTGTCGGCGACGATGTATTTGCGCTTGTCGGTGGTGAAGGCGCGGTAGGCCACATCAATGGTGATGCCCTGCTCGCGCTCAGCGGCAAGGCCATCGACAAGTAGCGCGAAATCGAGATTGCCGCCTTGCGTGCCCATTTTCCTGGAGTCGGCCTCAAGCGCGGTGAGTTGGTCCTCGAACAGCATCTTGGCTTCGTAAAGCAGGCGGCCGATGAGCGTGGACTTGCCGTCATCGACGGAGCCACAGGTGATGAAGCGCAGCAGGTCCTTGTTTTCCTGGGAGGTGAGGTACGCCTCGACATCGCCGCCGGTGAATTCGATGAAGCGGGTCATGCGGCGGCCCCCAATAGGTCCGTCACCCCCGCGAAGGCGGGGGCCCCGCTGCCATTGACAATTGGCTGACGCGATTTAACTTGCGCGGCATGCATGAAGAGAAGTTCCCTGCTATCTACACCATGGCGAACCTTTACCGGAGCACGATGTATATCGGCGTGACCAGCGCGCTGTGGAACCGGGTCACGGCTCACAAGAGCGGAACGTTTGAAGGATTCACCAAGAAGTACGGCCTGAAGAAGCTTGTGTGGTATGAGCATCATCACCCGATGCAAGATGCCATCAGCCGCGAGAAGCGATTGAAGAAATGGAACCGCGCCTGGAAATTCCGCATCATTGAGGAGATGAACCCCCACTGGATGGACCTGCATGAGTTCATCGATCCGGTTGCAACACTTGTTCCGCCAGAAGCGGGGTCCCCGCCTTCGCGGGGATGACGGAGATTGGGGCATCATCAGAAATATCCTTCCTGCTTTTTCTTTTCCATGGAGGCCGACTGGTCCTTGTCGATGACGCGGCCCTGGCGTTCAGACGAGGTGGCGACCAGCATTTCCTCGACGATGTCGAGCAGCGTGGTGGCGTTGGATTCAATGGCGCCGGTCAGGGGATAGCAGCCCAGGGTGCGGAAGCGGATGTTTTTCATCTCCGGCGTCTCGCCCGGATTCAGCCGCATGCGCTCGTCATCGACCATGATCATCTGACCGTCGCGCCAGACCACAGGGCGCTCCGCCGCGAAATAGAGCGGCACGATGTCGATTTTTTCCCGGTGAATATATTGCCATATATCAAGTTCGGTCCAGTTCGACAGCGGGAAGACGCGGATTGATTCGCCCTTGTTCATGGCGGCGTTATAGATGTTCCACAGTTCGGGCCGCTGGTTTTTCGGATCCCAGCGATGCTTGGAGTCGCGAAAAGAAAAAATCCGCTCCTTGGCGCGGGATTTTTCCTCATCGCGCCTGGCACCGCCGAAAGCGGCGTCAAAACCATACTTGTCCAGCGCCATCTTCAGGCTGTCGGTTTTCATGATCTGGGTGTGCAGCGCCGAGCCGTGATCGAAGGGGTTCACATTCTTGGCGACACCGTCGGGGTTGATGTGGACGATGAGTTCCAGGCCGAGTTTCTTGGCGGTTTCATCGCGCATCTTGATCATGTCGCGGAATTTCCAGCGGGTATCGACATGCATGAGGGGAAAGGGCGGCTTGGCGGGATAGAAGGCTTTGATCGCCAGATGCAGCATCACCGCGGAATCCTTGCCGATCGAATAGAGCATCACCGGCTTTTCGCATTCAGCGGCCACCTCGCGGATGATGTGGATTGATTCGGCCTCCAGGCGCTCCAGATGGGTGAGGGCTTTTGTGGTGATCTGGGGGGAGGGTGCGCGCTGCGCCAGCATCCAGCCCCGCACCTTGTCCATGGTGCGCGCGGAGGGAGAGCGCCCCTTGCGGAGATCGAACACAAAAGAAGGATCTCCAAGAGCGTTTTTGCCAAGGCTGGAAGGCTCAATAGGATTTTGTGTGAGGAATTGTTCAATTTCGGTGAGAAAGCGTTGTGATATGGTGTCCATGATAGGTTATTACCTATTAATTATACGTTTGTCAAGAGGTTCCAACCAGTAGCCTGTGCTCTATAAGCTGCCACAGCGACAAAACCGACGACATCTTCGTGGAGAAGGGGCGTGCTGAGAGGCTTCCTCCCGCTTTCCATGTCCGGGCGTGGCGATGGCGACGAGACGTTGCCGCTCCAAAAATATTTTTGAGATGAGTGAAAATAGTCCTTGACAGGGAACTTATCGTTCGTTATACGTTCTCTCATCCTCCCGGAAGGGGTTTCGTTCGCGACGGTGACCGGGATGGGGGGAATCGGCTCTTGACGCCAATG
>JANOTU010000438.1:0-4019 GCA_031416515.1 Hyphomicrobiales bacterium | reverse complement strand
CTTCATTCCGTAGAAACGCGCAAGCTTTGAAAAAGTTCAGCGTAGCTCAGCGATTGTCCCTGAACTGTCTTGTATTTCTTTTCGAATTCGCGCCGTTGTCTTGGCATTGGAATGGTGTACACTGCCCATAGATTGGTCTCCTTGATGGCGGTTAATGATACACCATAAGAATCCGGGACCAAACAACTACGAATATGATCCGGGAGAACCAGACAATGCCCATGGACTCAAATTTGAATCCTCCGCCGGTCACGTTGCCGACCAAGGGTGCGCATCGACTACATGATGTCAATTCGGGTCAACCCAGCTTTTGGCGATCAAAGACGGGCATTGTGGCGATTGGCTTCCTGGTGATCGCCGCGTTCTTGCTTCTATCGGAGCATAGAGCACATGCGCTGGGATATCTGCCCTTCCTCCTACTGCCCGCATGCTTGCTGTTCCACGTTTTCATGCATGGAGGCCATGGATCGCATGGCGCCAGCGCGCACAATGATCAGGATACCAAAGGGGATCGGTCATGAACGTGCAAATTCCGGCCTACGGTCTATGGTGGTTGGTGATCCTCAATTCTGCGATTTTTATTATGTTCGCATTCAGTTTCTTCAAGCCGCAGACGTCACGAGATTGGCGCTCGTTCGGGGCGTTCAGCGCTTTCCTGGTAGCGCTGTTTACGGAGATGTACGGTTTCCCGCTTACGATCTACTTTTTGTCGGGCTGGCTGCAGAGCCGGTATCCCAATATTGACTGGCTCTCCCACGACTCCGGTCATCTGCTCGAGATGATGTTCGGGTGGAAGACATTTCCGCATTTCGGGCCATTCCACATTCTGAGCTTTGTTCTGATTGGCGGCGGCTTCATCCTGATCTCGAATGCTTGGCACGTTCTTTACCTGGCACAAAAGCGCAACGACCTCGCAACGACTGGCCCATACGCCTACGTGCGCCATCCCCAGTACACTGGCTTCATACTGGTGATGCTCGGTTTTCTCGTGCAATGGCCGACGCTGCTTACGCTGGCGATGTTCCCAATATTGGTTTGGATGTATGTGCGGCTGGCGAAATCCGAAGAGCGAGAGGCAACCGCGATATTCGGTGATTCTTATCGGCGCTATGCGGCGCAGGTGCCGGCATTCATGCCGCGCTCGCTGCGGCCAGTTAGCATGGTCAACCCTTGACACAAGTCAAATGCATCAACTTCGCTGAGTTCGGCAGGGCCAACTTGAAATCGTCGCCCACCTCAGCAGTCAAGCGTTGTGCAGGTGTCGAAACCAATGGTTGCGGGTGCCGTGACAAGGGGCACTGCGGCGAAGATCATTAGAAACGTGGCAGGTATTGCTCACGGCAGCCCGTACAACAAGCTTGGGATTAGCATCAATGACCACAAGCACTCTCGAAATCGGCAATCTGTTCTCGGTCCTCGGCGCTCAAGGGATTGAAAAGCAGCTGAAACGTATTGCGGGTGTAGGCCGCGTGTCGGTCAACCCAGTCTCCGGATCGACAACCGTTACGTATGATCCGGGGAAAACCAACCTCCCCGCGATCCAGGTCGCAATCAAGGCGTGCGGCTTCCATTGTGCGGGAGAAGCCCTGCCCAACCATGTTTGTGCAGACCATGCAGTGCGGGGAAAATCTCTACCGGCTCCCCCAGTCAGCCCGGTCAAGCCCAAGCACTCCCCGGCGCATAAAGCTGGCTCAGGGATCGTAGCGCCTGTAGCCAAACCAGCTGACGCTAAGACCGATCACCAAGCTCATGGAGGCGAAAAAAGAGATGCCATGGCACACGAAATGGGCCACGGCGCTGGCATGGATATGCAAGCTATGGCGCGGGACATGCGCAACAGGTTCTGGATTGCGCTCGGCTTCAGCCTGCCAATCTTTGCCCTCTCGCCTATGGGCATGGACTTCATTAAGATTCAGCCCCCCTTCGGGCTGCGCCTCGATCTCGTGCTTTTCATTCTGGCCAGCGCGGCCATTCTTTATCCAGTCTGGCCCTTCGTCGTGGCGGCCTACCGCGCCATCCGCAGCGGTGTCGTCAACATGGCGGTGCTGGTCGTTCTCAGCGTTGGCACGGGATACCTGTTCAGCGTGGGCTCCACCTTTATCTATGGAGGCCCGCAGTTCTACGAGGCATCGGCCATCCTGCTGGTCTTCATTCTGCTCGGACACTGGCTCGAAATGCGGGCAAGAGCGGGCGCATCCGCAGCCATCCGCGCCCTCATGGACCTGGCACCGCCCAAGGCAAATGTGCTGCGTCACGGCAAGGAGCTGGAAGTTGCCACCGCCGAGATCATCGCCGGGGATATTGTGGTGATCAGGCCAGGAAACAAAATTCCGGTCGACGGCACCGTGCTGGAGGGCGAATCCCAGGTCGACCAGTCGATGCTGACTGGTGAATCCATGCCAGTTGCCAAGAAAGTCGGCGACACGGTGATCGGGGCCACCATCAACGTGAGCGGCACGTTCCAGTATCGCGCCACCAAGGTTGGCGCGGACACAGCACTCGCCCAGATCGTCAAACTCGTCCAGGAAGCTCAGAACTCAAAAGCGCCTGCGCAGCTTCTTGCGGATCGCGCCGCGCAATGGCTGGTATTGGCAGCCATCGTTGTAGGTCTGCTTACTTTCGTTGTGTGGTATTGGTGGATCGGTGAGACACTGCTGTTCGCAATAAGCCTCACGATAACTGTTTTTGTCATCGCCTGCCCCGATGCGCTGGGGCTGGCCACCCCGATGGCGATCATGGTCGGAACCGGCCTTGGCGCCCAGAACGGCATACTTTTCAAGAACGCATCAGCGCTGGAAGACGCCACCAAGCTGAATGTCATCATTTTCGACAAGACCGGCACGTTGACCATGGGCCAGCCCGAAGTGGTGGACTTGGTGCTCGCTGCGGGTGCCTCCGAACAGCAGTTGCTGGCCGCCGCTGCAGCCGTGGAGGCCGGATCAGATCATCCCCTGGCGCAGGCAATCCTGCGCCGGGCCGTGGGTGTGCAGGTGACGGAGGCCACAGGGTTCAAGAACCTCGAAGGCAAGGGTGCCCAAGCCCAGATCGGCGACAAGACAGTTCTGCTCGGCAACATGCGGCTGATGACGGAGAACAAGATCGATCTTGGCAAGCTTGGCGAAAAATCTGCGGAATTGCAGGGTGCGGGACGCACCGTCGTTCACCTCGCGGTGGGCGGCGAGCTCTTGGGCTTGATTGCCATCGCCGATGCGGTTCGACCGACGTCAGTGGATGCGATCAAGGCCCTGCGCGCGCGCGGCGTCGAGGTTGTCATGCTGAGCGGAGACAACCGGGGCACGGCCGAGCGCATAGCGAAGGGCCTCGGGATTGACACGGTGTTCGCCGACGTCCTGCCTGGCGACAAGGCAAGCAAGGTCAAGGAGCTGCAGGCGCAAGGCAAAAAGGTCGGCATGGTCGGCGACGGCGTCAACGACGCTCCGGCTCTGACCCAGGCCGATGTCGGCTTCGCAATTGGCGCTGGCACCGATGTCGCGATGGAAAGTGCTGACATCGTGCTGATGAAGAGCGACCCGTTCGACGTGGTCGGCGCCATCGAACTGTCGCACGCCACGCTCAGAAAAATGCATCAGAATCTTTGGTGGGCGGTCGGTTACAACGTCGTCGCGTTTCCGCTGGCCGCTGGCGTGCTCTATCCATTTCTGCTCAGCCCGACCATCGCCGCCATCGCCATGTCTGGCAGTTCGGCGCTCGTTGCCATCAATGCGCTGATGCTGAAACGGACCAAACTGACCGGCATCAAGATTCAAAACGCTTCCGGGCCTACCCCCGCGCTCAGACCTGCGATTGCGGCTGCATGACCGCCCGCGTCCTGTCCACAGGCATCCCGCCCAGCACGATGGCCGTGTTGATGCTCTCGGTTTTCACGGTGTCGATGGGGTACGGCGTATTGCTGCCTCTACTTCCCTATCTGATCGAGCGGCTGCTCGGCACGGCGGGCGATGCGGCACAGGTCTCGCGTGCTACTGGCTTGCTGACCGGCCTCTATACGCTGTCGCTTT
>JANOTU010000437.1:0-2563 GCA_031416515.1 Hyphomicrobiales bacterium | reverse complement strand
GAACCCGGCTGGCGGAATTGGATGATCGTGCTATCGTCTGTCATAAGCGTATCGCTCCTCTGGAGGTTCTGGCAGGCTTCAACACCCGCCACGATACGCCGCCTTCTCAAATCCCATCACCCAGATTCATGCATAGCTCGTCCACCAATGCGGGCGAGGCGTTCGACCTGACCGCAACACACCCGGCGGATCAAAGCACCTATGCCGGCATTGTGCGGCTGGTTGAGGCGGCGCAGAAATCCAAGGCGCCGATGTCGCGGCTGGCGGATCGGTATGCGCTGCTGTTTCTGGCGGTAACGGTCGTGCTGGCCGGGGCGGCGTGGTGGTTTACCGGCGATCCGATCCGGGCGGTGGCGGTGCTGGTGGTGGCCACCCCGTGCCCGCTGATCCTGGCCGTGCCGGTGGCGCTGGTGGCGGGTCTGTCGCGGGCGGCGAAATATGGCGTGCTGATCAAGGGGGCCAAGGCGCTGGAGGCGCTGGCAGGGGTGCGCACGCTGATCTTGGACAAGACCGGCACGTTGACCGACGGGCGGCCGCAGATCGTGTCGATCGAGGTATTTGAAGGGTTCAGCGAGGCCGAGGTTCTGCGCCTTGCAGCCTCGGTCGATCAGGTGTCCAAACATCCCATCGCGCAGGCCATCGTGGCGACGGCCAAGGCGCGCGGTCTGGTGCTGGCATTGCCCGAAGCGGTCACCGAGACACCAGGCGAAGGGGTCTCGGGCCGCATCGACGGGCGCGCTGTCGTGGTCGGTGGCGCTGATTTTGTGATGGCACAGGTGGCGCAGGCCGCTGGTGCCGATGCGGCGCGCGCGGCGGGATCTGTGGTGGTCGCCCTGGGGGTCGATGGCCGGTTGGCGGGACGCATGGTGATGGCGGACACGCTGCGGGCCGGGACGGCGGGATTTCTGGCCGGACTGCGGCGGCTGGGCGTTGCCCGCATCGTGCTGGCGACCGGGGATCGGCTGGCGGTGGCGCAGGCGGTGACCCAAGGGCTTGGTCTTGATGCCGTGCGGGCCGATTTGAAACCGGATCAGAAGGTGCTGTTGGTCCTGAGTGAGCGCAAGGACGGGCTGGTGATGATGGTCGGCGACGGCGTGAACGATGCCCCCGCCCTTGCCGCCGCCGATCTGGGGGTGGCGATGGGCGCGCGCGGCGCGGCGGCGAGTGCCGAGGCCGCCGGTGTGGTCCTGCTGGTGGACCGGCTTGACCGTCTGCTGGCGGGGATGGACATTGCCCGATGCTCGCGCGCCATCGCCCTACAAAGTGTCTATGCCGGGATCGGGCTGTCCTTTGCGGGCATGATCGCGGCGGCACTGGGCTACCTCACGCCGGTTCAGGGCGCGCTGTTGCAAGAGGCGATTGATGTGGCGGTGATCCTGAACGCGCTGCGGGCGCTGCGGATCATGCCGCGCGAAATCTAAGCGGGCAGGCCGCAGTTCTGCTGAGTCACAAAAATTTTCCCGATTCGCATTGAGTCCAACTCAGCTATGCTGGTGATTCGACTCAATAGCAAATGGTAGCTGGCATGGGAAGCTTGGGGGGTTCTGCCGAGACGCGCTTGGATGACTATGTGGGATCTCTGGCCGAGGCATTCGGCCATGCCGACCGGGTTCAGCCGCTGACGGATTATTGCACGGGGCTGTTGATGCTGGGCGAGCGCAGACACATTGAACCCATGGCGGCAGTGGTGGCCCCATCGCGGGTTGCAGCCAAACATCAGTCGCTGCTGCATTTTGCCGGCCAGGCACCATGGTCCGACGCCAGATTACGGTGACACGTTACTCAATCCCCAGTTGGACGTGGCAACCTTCAATGTTCAATGGTGAAAGCCCACTCCTTGGCACGCATTGCCCGACTTGTGGTTCCTGGCCTGCCGCATCAAGTGGCGCAGGTAGAGTTGCGCGCGTCGAGCTTGCGGAACGCGACGACGGCCATGTCACGACAGGTCCCATGCATGATCGCCGTGGCGGGCGCTTTCCCAATCCGCTGGAATAGCCAGCCTCGCCGCAGGCACTGGCAACGCTCCGCACGGCTGAGTACATGGGCCGCGCGCCCAGCGGGCAAGACTTTCCCGATTGCCCCGCCCGACTCACAGGCCGCTACCCCAGACGGCGCAAACCCGGTGCGAAGGAAAGGGAATTGAGTAAAGTGTCGCCGTATTGTATTTCTGATGGCGGTTTTCATCGACACCAATAACCTTCTGTACTCGGTGAGTTCAGACCCGGAAGAATCGGCAAAGCGCGGCATCGCGGTCGATATCCTTGATGGCCGGGACTGCGTGTTGTCGGCGCAGGTCTTGCAGGAATTTTATGTCCAGGCCACCAGCGCGAAAACAGCTTTTGGCCTGCCGCATGATCTGGCGGCGGGCTTCGTCGGCGCATGGCTGCGCTTTCATGTGGAGCCTCTGACGGTGCATTTGCTGGCGCGGGCGCTCGACATCAAGCATGGCCACTAATTATCCTGTTGGGACGCGGCGGTGATCGCCGCCGCCGAGGCGGCTGGCTGTGACCGGCTGCTGAGCGAGGACATGGGCCATGGCCAGAAAATCGCACCTGTGCGGATC
>JANOTU010000436.1:0-1611 GCA_031416515.1 Hyphomicrobiales bacterium | reverse complement strand
CCTGCCTCCTTGAACACCAGATCATGGCGCTCGCGCAAGGCCAGCCTGCCGCCGCATTCGATTTCATGCGTCACCGAAACAAAACACAACGGCCCCGCCTTGCCCTCGCGCAGCTTCACATCCGAGACTTTTGAAGTCCGGATCACCTTCGCGCCGACGATCAGCGGATGAAACGTCTCAATTTGTCCCCCCGCCCACATGCGCCGGGGCAATGGGACGGGCGGCAGGAACGCGCCCTTGGCTTCTGCTCCATCCGGCCCGAGTTCAGACATCAGCGGTTCCGCCACCGCCAGACACCAGTGCAAGCCCGGCGGCGCGTGGGCAGCGTCTGTCGGCTTGAACAGATATGGATCCATTGTCGCGCGGTATTCCGACACGATGCGCGGCGAGACCGCATCCTCGCGCACCACGGTGTTGCCAATCCAATCTTCCAGATTTTCCTTCATCGCCGGCACCACAATACACCCATAAATGCCCTTCTCCCCTTGCGGGAGAAGGTGGCGCGAAGCGCCGGATGAGGGGGCGGTTCAGCCAGGACAACTGCCCATGGGACGCGCTGAACCGCCCCCTCATCCGGCCTGCGCCCAAGGGGCGCAAGCCACCTTCCCCCGCAAGGGGGGAAGGAAGAGGCGGAGCAAATCATCATGTTTGAAACTCCTGTCTTATGGCTTTGGTGTGCTCGCCCAGCATCGGCACCGGGCCGGCTGCGAAAGCTTGTCTTCCGGCAGGCACGGGAATTTGAAATTCGCCGCCGCCCGGCAATGGCACACGCATCTGCCGCAGGGCCTTGTGGGCCAGCACGTCTTTCACGGTCGACGCCCGCGCCCAGGCGATGTCGTGGGCGGAGAGCTTGGTGATCATCCCGGCGCAGGTTTCAGACGCGAATACTTTGCCTATGATGACCCCGAGCGACTTGCGGTTTTTCACGCGCAGGGGATTGTCCGCGTACAGGGGATTCGTCGCCAGCCCTGAATCACCCAGGACGCCGGCACAGAAGCGTTTCCATTCGGATGCCTGCTGAATGGCGATGACGATCTCGCCATCCTTGCAAGCATAAGGCGCATAGGGATAGATCACCGCATGCTCCATGCCGTTGCGGCTTGTCTCTTGGCCGGCGCAGGCCAGATGCAGGAGGGGCACGCTCATCCAGTCGGCCACCGTGTCAAACATCGCGATCTCCAGCGCCCTGCCTTCGCCGGTATGCCCGCGCGCAATCAGCGCTTCCAGCACCGCGGCATGGGCATTCATGCCGGTGCCGATGTCGGCGATCGAGACGCCCACTTTCGCTGGCGCATCAGCGCTTCCCGTCACCGCGCAAATCCCGGCTTCGGCCTGCACCAGCATGTCATAGGCGCGCATGGCGCGGCAATCCGTGTCCTGACCATATCCCACGATATCGACAATGATCAGGCGGGGATGGCGCAGCCGGAGTTCGGCTGCCGAAAGCCCCAGCCGCGCCGTGGCTCCGGGCGCCAGATTTTGCACAAACACATCGGCCTTCGCCACCATGGCGTGAACCAGCGCCAGATCGCCCGCGCTCTTCAAGTCCAGCGCAGCGCTCTCCTTGCCGCGGTTGAGCCAGGCGAAATAGGCTGATACGCCGTGTACGGT
>JANOTU010000435.1:0-2154 GCA_031416515.1 Hyphomicrobiales bacterium | reverse complement strand
TTTGATGAAATCGGAAAACGACCCCGATCCCATTCCCCTCTCCGCCCTGCAACATGCGGTTTATTGTCTGCGGCAGGCAGCACTCATTCATGTGGAGCGGCTGTGGGAGGAGAACCGCTTTACCGCCGAGGGCCGGGTGGTGCATGAGAAAGTGCATGAGGCGGGGCAGCGGAAAATCAAAGGCGTGCGGCGCGTCAGCGGCTTGCATGTGGCAAGCGCAAGGCTGGGGCTGGCCGGTGTTGCCGATCTGGTGGAGTTCAGGACCGTTGAAGATGGCGAGACGGCCTTTCCGGTTGAGTTCAAGCGCGGCAAGCCCAAGCTGCACCGCGCCGATGAGGTGCAGCTGTGCGCGCAGGGCTTGTGCCTGGAGGAGATGTTGGGCCGCCCCGTGGCCGAGGGCGCGCTGTATTATGCCGAAACCAAACGCAGGGTCGTCGTTCCCTTCGATGCCGCCCTTCGCGCCCTCACCGAGGCCACAGCGGCGCAACTGCGCGACGTGTTCGCCACCCGTGTCACCCCGCCTGCCGAATACGCTGCCCGCAAATGCGGGGCCTGTTCGTTGATCGAGCAATGCCGCCCCAAAGCGGGTGCGCGTTCAGCGAAGGCGTGGCGGCGCGCCATGGTGGAGCGTGCTCTCGATGAAACCGACACGCCATGAAACGCCTGCTCAACACCGTCTATGTCACCACCCTGGGAGCTGCCTTGCGCAAGGATGGCGAAAACCTTGTGGCCGATGTCGAGGGTGTGGAGAAGGCCCGGGTGCCCCTGCACATGATGGCCTCGGTGGTGGTGTTCGGTTCAATCTATGTCTCGCCCGCCCTGATCCAGGCTTGCGCTGCGGGCGGCATCACCATTGTGCTGCTGGAGCGCAATGGGCGCTTTCAGGCCCGCATTGAAGGTCCGGTCACCGGCAATGTGCTGCTGCGCCGCGCCCAATACCGGGCATCGGAGCAGCCCGTTGAAATCGTGCGCGGCTTTGTCACCGGAAAAATCGCCAATCAGCGCGCCGTGCTGCTTCGGGCTTTGCGCGATCATGGCGGCGATGCGCCGGAGCAGGATGCGCCTCTGCGCAGCGCTTGCCAGCGCCTTGGCCACATCTTGCGCCGGGTGGGGCTGGCGGAGCTTGATCTCGACCAGATGCGCGGCGCGGAAGGCGAGGCGGCCCAGGTTTATTTCAGCGTGTTCAACACGCTCATCCGCTCGCCTGATGCTGAATTGGCATTCACGTCGCGCTCCAGGCGTCCGCCCCTTGATGCCATCAATGCGCTGCTGTCGTTTCTCTATACGCTGCTGACCCATGATTGCCGGGCGGCGGCGGAAACTGTGGGGCTTGATCCGGCAGTGGGTTTTCTGCACCGCGACCGGCCGGGGCGGCCATCGCTCGCCCTTGATCTCATGGAGGAACTGCGCCCGGTGCTGGCCGACCGGCTGGCTTTGTCGCTGGTCAATCGCCGCCAGTTGCGAGCCGCCGATTTCGAGCGCCAGGACAGCGGCGCTGTCTTCCTCACCGATGCCGGCCGCAAAACCGTGCTCACCGCCTGGCAGGAGCGCAAGAAAGACGAGCGCAGCCATGAATTCCTGGGCGAGGCAGCGCCCCTTGGGCTGGTGCCATATCTGCAAGCCCAGCTTCTGGCGCGCCATCTGCGCGGCGATCTCGACGCTTATCCGCCTTGGTTCTGGAAATGAGGCGAAGCGGGCGATGATGGTGCTGGTGACCTATGATGTGGCAACCTCGGGGGAGGGAGGCCCGCGCCGGTTGCGCCGCGTGGCCAAGGCCTGCCGCGACCTGGGCCAAAGAGTGCAATATTCGGTTTTCGAGATTGAGGTTGATCCGGCGCAATGGACGGCGCTGAAGGCCAGGCTGAATGCGATCATCGATCCTGCAACCGACAGTCTGCGGTTTTACTATCTGGGTGCCAACTGGCAGCGCCGGGTGGAACACAGCGGGGCCAAAGCCGCCGTTGATCTCAACGGCCCGCTGATTGTGTGACGACGCCAACCAGCGCGAACCGGCAGCATGATTGATAACCCCGGTGGTTTCGCGCGACAGCCAGCTCTTTGAAATCGTTAACCCATTTTTCGCATGACCGCTTTTCCGCAGGAAAAGCCAACTGCAAACAACAGCCTTCGCATCCCGCAAGCTCTTTCGCCCGA
>JANOTU010000434.1:0-14920 GCA_031416515.1 Hyphomicrobiales bacterium | reverse complement strand
GACGAAAGGCAACCCCGCTGATGGACTGTTCAAGATCATGTAGATGACAGGCATGGACAAGGCTGGTTTTGAGGCCTGCATCAAGGACAAGGACCTCGCCAAGACGATCGTCGATGCGTCCAAGAAGGCCCGCGAGGACTTTGGCATCAAGGGTACGCCTGCGATTTTTGTGAACGGCGAAATGATCGATGGCCACAAGGAAATGGCCGATGTCAAAGCCGCGCTCGACAGGGCAATCAACAAATAGGAGTGTCGGGGCGCTATTTTCATACGCATGTGAACAGGAGATTTGAATGAAACGACGAAATTTTCTCGCTGGTGTTGCTGTTTTCGCAGCGTGGGCAAAGTTGGGACCGGTAGATGCGGCAGCCGAGGAGTTTCCGATTTCGCAGTTGGACAGGTTCAAGGTGCCGCCGAAATACCGGAAACGCAAGGTACGCCTGCGGAGCGGTTACGCACCTGGAACAATTGTCGTCGATACCCGCAACAAGTTCCTCTACCTCATTCAATCCGGCGGGGAGGCCATCCGCTATGGCATCGGCGTCGGCCGCCAGGGCTTTTCGTGGTCCGGAACTGCCGTCATCAAGCGCAAAGCCAAATGGCCGACATGGACACCGCCTGCCGCGATGGTTGAGCGCGACGAATTTGCGGCTGAGTGGGCTGCTGGCATGCCCGGCGGCCCGAAGAACCCATTGGGTGCGCGCGCATTGTATCTCTACCAGGACAACCGTGACACTCTCTACCGCATTCATGGCACCTTTGTGCCGTCCTCCATCGGCAAATCCGTCTCGTCGGGCTGCATCCGCATGATCAACGCCGATGTGGCCGATCTTTACAAACGGGTGCCAATCGACACTAAAGTTGTCGTGCTCGCGGAGCCTTCCGCGCTGGTCGCTGAATATAAACAACCGGGGAAACGGCGCGGGCTGTTCTTCACCAATGAATGAAAGAAAAAAGCAGCATGACCACCAGCACATTCGCCAAATTCAATATCAGAGGCATGGATTGCGCATCCTGCGTGAGCAAGATCGAAACGGCCGTCAAGCGCATTGATGGCGTATCAGACATCAAAGTCGGCCGGCAAAGCGAAACTCTTTCCCTGAACATGTCTGATCAGAGCAAAATTACGCTGGTGGAAAAGGCCGTGCGTGGATTGGGATACGCAATTTCAGTGGTGGGCGAGCCATCCGTGGCGATGCACAAAGACGATACGGCTGGCGGGGATCATTCAGACCACGCCAAGCCCATTGAAGGCGCGTGGTGGCAATCGTCGAAGGGCCTGCTGGTTATCATCACCGGCGTTCTTATTGGACTGGCCTATCTCGAACAGAGCGTCTTGACCTCCGGGTCGCAATGGGTGTTTCTCGCGGCAACCATTGTCGGGACTTTTCCGGTGGCGCGGCGAGCCGTTGCGGCGCTCAAGTCAGGATCGCTGTTCACCATTGAGATGCTGTTGAGCATCGCCGTCATCGGCGCCATCGCCATTAACGCCACTGAAGAGGCGGCATTCGTGGTATTCCTGTTTGCCGTGGGCTAATTGCTGGAAGGCATCGCCGCTGGCCGCGCCCGCTCCGGCATCAGGGCGCTGGCGCAGATCGCGCCCAAGACGGCCATGGTGGAAGCGGAAACCGGCCTTGTCGAAATGCCCATCGAGAACATAGCGCTGGGGGCGATTATCGTGGTCAGGCCGGGAGACCGCGTCGCCGCTGATGGAACGGTGGTGTCGGGAGCCTCATCCGTGGATGAATCAGCGCTCACCGGCGAGTCGGTTCCCCGTCTGAAGAATGAGGGCGACGCCGTCTTCGCAGGCTCGATAAACACCGAAGCGGTCTTGCGGGTGAAGGTGGAAAAGCCAGCCGAAGACAATCTGATCTCGCGTGTTATGAAACTGGTTGAGGAAGCCGCCGACGCCAAGGCTCCGTCCGAGCGCTTCATCGACCAGTTCGCGCGTTGGTACATGCCCGCCATCTGCGCACTCGCCATCGCCGTGGCGCTTGTCCCAACACTGCTGTGGCAACAGCCATGGGATACCTGGATATACCGCGCGCTGGCGCTGCTGCTGATCGGCTGCCCCTGCGCGCTGGTGATTTCCACACCTGCAAGCATCGCTTCAGCCCTGGCGGCAGGTGCGCGGCACGGTCTCCTTGTCAAAGGCGGCGGTGTTCTCGAAGCCATCGGCAAGGTGAAGCATATCGCCTTTGACAAGACGGGCACCCTGACCGAAGGCAGGCCCAAGGTAACCGACCTGGAGCTGTTTGCCGAGATGCCAGGCGATGAGTTACTGCGCATTGCGGCTGCCGCCGAATCTGGTTCATCCCACCCCCTGGCAGTCGCCATTGTCGCCTATGCCAAAAACCAAAACATCGCCTTTACAGCCGTGGAGTCACAAGCCATTCCCGGCAAGGGGCTTTCGGCCATTGTGGATGGCAAATCCGTGGTCATCGGCGCTGCTGGGCGCATTGGCGTCTTGGACGCAGCCGTGCTTGCCCGCGCCGCAGCGCTCGAGTCCGAAGGCAAGAGTGTGTCGATTGTGGTGGTGGACCAGCGCCCCCAAGGCTTGATCGCCTTGCGCGATGAGCCCCGCAAGGACGCCCTTCAGGGGATTAGGGACATCAAGGCGCTTGGCCTGACGCCGATCATGCTCACTGGCGACAACCGGGCCAATGCCGAGGCGGTTGGCAAAATTCTCGGAATGGAGGTCTGGGCCGAATTGCTGCCGGAAGACAAGCTCGCGGTCATTAAGGAGAAGGCCGCGCAAGGCGGCATCGCCAAGGTCGGCGACGGCATCAATGATGCGCCAGCCCTGGCGGCGGCAACGGTTGGCATCGCCATGGGATCAGGCACCGATGTAGCACTTGAAGCCGCCGATGCGGCGGTGCTCAACAACCGCGTTACCGATGTGGCAGCCCTGGTGCGGCTGTCGCGCCGGACACTGGTCGTCATTCGCCAGAACGTGGCCTTGGCGATGGGCCTCAAGGCCGTGTTCCTGGTGACGACGGTGCTGGGCATGACCGGACTGTGGATTGCCATCCTGGCTGACACGGGCGCTACAGTCTTGGTCACCGCTAACGCGCTGCGGCTGCTGAAGAAGATATGAACGCAAGCTTACTTTCTTCTTTGCCGGGAAGTCGGTTTAAGCTGTCAGTGGCCATCGTCGTTTTTGGCGTCTTGCTGGATGCGCTGTCGAAACAAGCTGCTCGCATGTATTTGAGCCAGCATGATCCGGTGCAGGTGTTATCCGGCTTTCGCCTCTGTTTGGGATACAACCCGGGAATTGCTTTCGGCATCTTTCCGGTGGACTCAAAGGCAGAATTCTACACGCTCGTCTTGGGGCAGTTTGTCGTGATAGCCGCACTTTCGTTTTTCATGGCGAGATCGTCAGACCTTTGGCAGAAAGCCAGCCTGGCGGCAATTGTTTCAGGCGCGGCGGGAAATCTGATTGACAGAACCAGCCATGGCGCGGTGACTGACTTTCTCGACCTCTACGCAGGCGACTGGCACTGGCCAACTTTCAATCTCGCAGATGTTTTTATTGTAACCGGTGTGGCCGCGCTTGTCCTGCGCGACTTTTTGATCCCTGCCCGTCTTCGAACGGAAACCAACAACGGAGAGTCTCAATGTCGATGAAATTGTTAATCGCAACTGCTTTCGGCTTGTGCGCAAGCGCTTCACTCGTGGCCACTGCGCAAGTTGTCGAGGCCGTAGGTGGGCCGTGGAAGCTCGGTGACATTGTCGTTGAGCAAGCTTGGGCGCGGGTTGTTCCCGGAGGGGCCAAAACCGGAGCCGTCTATCTCACGATCCACAACAAGTCCCCCAATGATGATGTGCTGCTGGCTGTGGACAGCGCGGCTTCACGGACCACCGCCATTCATGAAAGCCGGGTGGTGGACGGCGTAGCCACCATGGAACCGCTGCCGGTTGGCCTGCCGATGCCCAGCCATGAGGAAGTCGTCATGCGCCCTGGCGGCATCCATATCATGCTCACCGGACTTTCGGGCGCGCTGGCGCCTGGTGACCTGCTTCCGGTCAGGATGGTGTTCCGCGACGCCGGGGCTTTGGAATTCGAAGTGCCCGTGTTGCCCCTCGGTGCGCGCGACCCGGCGGTCCAGCATAATGAACAAGGCGGTTAGCGATGCGGCGGGTGCGCATTGTCGTCTGGCTGATGGTGGCGGCCGCACTTGGCGTAATTTCCTGGATGGCTTTCTTCGCGCCAGAACCGGAAATCCAGCCTGTGCGGATCGGCGGGCCATTCTCAATGGTCAACCAGGACGGCCAGGCTGTGACCGAGAAGGATTTCGCCGGCAAAGCCATGGCCATGTTCTTCGGTTTCACCTTCTGCCCGGACATCTGCCCGACAACCCTGGCCCGGCTCACGGCCCTGATGGCGGGACTTGGTTCCGATTCCGCCAAGGTGCAGGTCATTCTCGTCAGCGTTGATCCGGAGCGTGATGCGCCGCAGGTCCTCAAGGAATATCTGCGGGCCTTCGATTCCCGATTTGTTGGGCTGACCGGAACTCCTGATCAACTCGCGGCCCTCGCCAGGAACTACCGGATTTATTACAAAAAGGTGCCGGATGCCGCTGGCGGATACACGATGGAACATTCGGCAGGGGTGTATCTCTTCGACACGAAGGGCGAATTCAGAGGCACTTTGGACACCCATGAGGCCGACGATTCCGTTATTGCCAAGCTGAAGCGGCTCTTGGCATCGTGACCTGTGGGACGGCATGAATGAATTCCCTGCCAAAAAAGCAACCAAGGCTGTATCATAGCATTTCATGTTCAAGACATTGACAATTGGAATATGGGCGCTGCTGATCGTCGCGCTGTTGATCGCGGCGAAGTATCTCATCCACGCGTTGGGAATGGAATTCTTTTCCATTAACGCGCTGCTGCCAAGCGCGATCGGCGGCGCGATATTCATCATCGGGTTCCTGCTTTCGGGAATCATCGCTGATCATAAAGAGGCGGAGATGCGGTCGTCTCTTGAGAGCATCTGGGAAGAGGGCAAGCACTTCAACGGAGGCGGCAACGGCTTCGACCTGGCCAAACTGCGGGATGATGTGGCCGCAGTGGCGCGGGCCTTTCTCAAGGGGCTGGGGCATGAAGGCGAGCACCACAAGACGATGAATGTTTTATCCGCAGAATGCGAATTGCCAATTGTCAGATGAATTGCCTGGCATTTTTTGTAGACTCATTGGGCGAACCTATTTGCATTCTGGCGCTCTCGACCAGCGCATAGATCGCCGGGATGACAATCAATGTCAGCAGCGTGGATGAGACCATGCCGCCGATCATGGGGACGGCGATGCGCTGCATCACCTCGGAACCAGCGCCCGTGCTCCACAGGATGGGGAGGAGGCCCGCCATGATTGCCGCCACTGTCATCATTTTGGGGCGTACGCGGTCCACAGCGCCTTCCATGATGGCGCTGTAGAGATCGGCATCGGTAAATGCCCGGTCTTCTGCGCGGGCGCGGTGCTGCCATTCCTTCAGCGCGCCTTCGAGATAGATGAGCATGACGACGCCGGTTTCGGCGGCAACGCCAGCAAGGGCGATGAAGCCCACCACCACCGCCACCGAGAGGTTGAAATTCATCCACCACATCAGCCACAAGCCGCCCACCAGCGAGAAGGGCAGCGACAGCATGACGATGAAGGTCTCGGTCAGCCTGCCGAAATTCAGATAGAGCAGCAGGAAAATGATGAGCAACGTCACCGGCACGACAATCTTGAGGCGCTCCTTGGCGCGCTCCAGATATTCGAACTGGCCGCTCCAGGTGACATAATAACCGGGCGGGAATTTGACATTGTCGGTCACGGCTTTTTGCGCCGCGGCGACATAGCCGCCGATGTCAGTGTCGCGGGTGTCTACGAAGATGTAGGCCGCTAGCTGGGCGTTTTCGGTGCGGATGGTCGAGGGGCCGGAGGTGAGCTTGATCGAAGCGATGTCGCCCAGCGGCACAGAGACGCCCTCAGCGTTGGTCACGCGCACATTGCGCTTGATCGATTCAGGATCGCTGCGAAAATCGCGGGGAAGGCGGAGGTTTACCGCATAGCGCTCGCGCCCCTCCACCGCTGTGGTGATGGGCTCGGCTCCCAGCGCCATGGCGATGGTGTCCTGCACATCCGAGACCATCAGGCCGTAGCGGGCAAGCTGCTCGCGGTCGGGCGTGATTTCGAGGTAGTAGCCGCCGATCACCCGCTCGGAAAAGGCGCTGGAGGTGGCGGGAAGGCTGCGCAGCACGCGCTCGATCTCGCGGCCCAGGCCCTCGATCACCTTGAGGTCAGGGCCGAAGACCTTGACGCCCACGGGCGTGCGGATGCCGGTTGACAGCATGTCGATGCGGGCCTTGATCGGCATGGTCCAGGCATTGGAGACACCGGGAAATTGCAATGACTTGTCCATCTCCGCAATCAGCGTGTCGGTGGTGACGCCGTGCCGCCATGCAGACTCGGGCTTGAGATTGACGATGGTCTCGATCATCTCGGTGGGGGCGGGATCGGTGGCGGTGGCGGCGCGCCCCGCCTTGCCGAAAACCGATTCCACTTCCGGAAACGATTTGATGATCTTGTTCTGGGTTTGCAACAGCTCCGCCGCCTTGGTGACGGAAAGTCCTGGCAGGGTCGTCGGCATGTAAAACAATGTGCCTTCATTCAGCGTTGGCATGAACTCGGAACCAAGCTGGCTGGCTGGCCACCATGTTGCCCCGAGGATGGCCAGCGCCAGGACAATGGTGAAAACCCTGGCCTTGAGCACACCAGCAATCACCGGACGGTAGAGCCAGATCAGCGCCCGGTTGAGGGGATTGCGGCCCTCGGCGATGATCCGTCCACGGATGAAGATCAGCATCAGCGCCGGCACCAGGGTGATTGACAGGAATGCCGCCGCCGCCATCGCGAATGTCTTGGTATAGGCCAGGGGCTTGAACAGGCGGCCCTCCTGGGCTTCCAGCGTGAAGATCGGCAGGAACGATACCGTGATGATCAGCAGGCTGAAGAACAGGGCTGGTCCCACCTCCCTGGCCGAAGCGATCAGAACCTCAATGCGGGGCTTGCCCGGTTCGGCGCGTTCGAGATGTTTATGGGCGTTCTCCACCATGACAATGGCCGCATCCACCATGGCCCCGATGGCGATGGCGATGCCGCCCAGGCTCATGATGTTGGAGGACAGACCCAGCATTCGCATCAGCAGAAAGGCGATGAGGATGCCCACGGGCAGCATCAGGATGGCGACAAGCGCGCTCCTCACATGCAGCAGGAAGATGATGCACACAGCAGCAACGATCAGGCTTTCCTCCAGCAGCGTGACTTTCAGCGTTTCGATGGCGCGGTGGATCAGCGTCGAGCGGTCATAGACGGTCTTGACCTCGGTGCCCTCGGGAAGGCTAGCCTTCACAGTCTCGATGCTGGCTTTGACGTTTTCGATCACCGAAAGCGCGTTCTCGCCGTAGCGCTGGATGGCGATGCCGCCCACGGCCTCGCCCTCGCCATTGAGTTCGGTGATGCCGCGGCGCTCATCGGGGGCGAATTCCACCCGCGCCACATCGCGCAGCAACACCGGCGTTCCACCTCTGGCCTTGAGCACGATCATTTCGATATCGCCCACACCGCGAAACAACCCGCGCCCGCGCACCGCATATTCGGTCTCGGCGATTTCTACTGAACGCCCGCCCACATCCATGTTGCTGTCGCGGATGGCGTCACGCACGGTGCCAAGCGAAATGCCGAAGCTCTGCAAGCGGCGCGGATCGACGATCACGCTGTACTGCTTGACAAAGCCGCCAACGCCCGCGACCTCGGCCACGCCGTCCGCCTTGGCGAGGGCATAGCGCATCTGCCAGTCCTGGGTTGAGCGCAAGTCGGCAAGATCAAGGCCCTTGCCGGTGAGAGCATATTGGTAGACCCAGCCCACACCGGTGGCATCAGGTCCAAGCGTTGGCGTCACACCCTGCGGCAGGCGGCGCGCCGCCGCATTCAGATACTCCAATACCCGCGAGCGCGCCCAATAGGCATCGGTGCCGTCCTCAAAAATGATGTAGATGAAGGAGGCGCCAAAGAACGAGAACCCGCGCACGACTTTTGACTTGGGAACACTCAGCAGAGACGTGGTGAGCGGATAGGTCACCTGGTCCTCGACCACTTGCGGGGCTTGTCCCGCATATTCAGTGTAGACGATCACCTGCGTATCAGAGAGATCGGGGATGGCGTCCAGCGGCGTGGTCCACACCGCGTATAGTCCGGCGAGGGAGAGGAACATGGTGCCCAGCATCACCAGCGCCACATTGCGGGCCGACCATTCGATGACCCCGCCAATCATGGCGTGGCTCCTTCACCTGGCGCCAGTGAGTTGAGCGCTGCCTGCAAATTGCTTTCAGCGTCGATCAGGAAGTTGGCTCTCGTCACAATCCTGTCGCCCTCGCTCAGGCCCTCCAGCACCTCGACATGCCCGTCGCCGCGCCGCCCGAGCCTCAATGCCACAGGCTTGTAGCGACCCTCACCCATGTCGATAATCGCCACCTGCCGGTCGCCGCTGTCAATGATGGCGGATTCCGGCACGGCCAGAACCGGGGCGCCGCTCCCCGTATCAATGGTGACATCGGCATACATGTTGTGAAGGAGCCTGTGGCCGGGATTGGGAAGCTCAATGCGGACCTGCGCTGTGCGGGTTTCAGCTTTCAGTTCCGGCAGCACGAAGGCCACCTTGCCGGTGAAAGCCTCGCCCGGAAACGCCCGCGCTGAAATGCTCACGCGGTCGCCCAGGGCAATCCGCCCCGCATCCTGCTCCGGCACCTGGGCCACCACCCACACTGTTGAGACATCGGCAAGGCGGTAAAGCTCGTCACCCGGCATGACCCGCGCCCCCACCACAATGTTCTTGCTCATCAGCACACCGTCCACCGGCGAGGGCCAGTCGAGGGCCAGCGGGACGTCGCCCTTCACGGTCAAGCTTTCGATGAAACTTTCAGGCACACCGTAGTTGAGCAGCTTGCGCGCTCCCGCCCCCTTTTGCCCCTGTGCCGCCGCCAACCGGTACTCCACCACCGCCTGAACAATCTGCGGGCTGTAGATACGAAACAAGGGCTCGCCCGCTTTCACATGCTGGCCGGTCGCTCCCGCATAAACCTTCTCGATGTAGCCCTCGGTGCGGATGGTGATCGAGCGTTCGAGGCGTTCATCAAGGGTCACGGTCCCTGGCACACGCAAGGGCGTGGTCAGCGCGCGCTTAGCAACTTCTTCCGTGCGGACCCCGGCGCGCTGCACTTTCTCAACACTGATCTTCACGATCGAGGGATCAGCAACGCTGCTGCCTTCATCCTCATAGACCGGGATATAATCCATCCCCATCGAGTCAAGTTTGGCAACGGGTGATGTGTCCGGCAGCCCCATGGGATTGCGGTAGTAGAGGACCTTGCGGCCCTCGGCTTCCGCCACGGGCCCGCTGGCCATCTTCCGGGCCATCAGAAATCCGCCGGTCGCACCGGCCACAACGAGCATGACAGCAAGAATAAGTCGCAAGGATGAGCGCATGACAGTACCTCTGAAAGGAGAAAGGCGGACGCAAAGCGGATCCGCCCAGGCTTCAAGTTTCAGGGGTCAGCCGCGGGGAGGTCGTCGCAATGGCGATGTCGCGCGCGCCATCAATGGCGCTGCGGCCATCAAGACCGCATCTTCAATGGTTATATTCTCCCGCTGCGCCATGGAGGGGATGGCCATTCCAGGAGCGCTGCCGCACTGTGCGAAACAGGCTTGCGCCTGCTCGCAATCGCTCTTGTCCAAATCGCAGCACGACTGCTTTTCCGGGCAGTTCTCGCCGGACATTGCCATGCCAACCGCAGCCTGAACCGGGCTGGCGAGATGCAATGGCGCGCCAAGCATGGCAACCGCAACCAGCGCCAACACCATTCTCCGGAAAAACGAACCAAAATAGAACGCCACCATGGAATGGATGGTAGAGTAGACTGCTAACGTGATCAAGTCACGTTTTCGTTGTCTGCTCGACTCGGAATGCAGGCTTACAGGCTTCTGGCGCGCCGTGGCGATTGCGCTGCTGGTCCTCAACCTGGTGCTGGCCTTCATGCTGTCAAGATAGACTGCGGACCTCAATCTGCGTGAAACACATCCTCCATCTCCGCCCACCATTCTCCGGCTTTGCGGGTCTCGAATGGCTTCTGCATGGGGTCGGTGATGTCCCACCATTCCCGCATGCGCGGGGCTTGGCTCATCTTCTCCATGTCGGCGGCGAAATCAGTCCCGTGATACTCCCAATAGGCGAAGAGCATGTTCTCCGGCTCTTACAGGAAAATCGTATAATTGCGAATGTTGGAATCGGAAATCGCCCTGAGCACCTCCGGCCACACGGCCTCATGGATGCGCTTGTATTCCGCGATCCCCGCAGCCTCCAGATAAATCACCCTGCCCATGCGCTGCATGTGTTCCTCAGTGACCATGAACGCGATGCTGACACGGCGCTCAAATCCCGTGACACGCGGCCCCTTGCAATGATTCTTTCGACATAAGACGCCGCACGGCTGGCACCACCACGGGCGGCGATGTAGTCATAGAGCGCTTCGATCTGGCGTTCGGCAAGGGCCGTGAAAATCACTTTCACAAAAAGCTAAGCCTGCCTTGCGCGGATGCGCTCCAAAAGGGCATCTGCGGAAACGCCAAGCGAAGGATCGGCCATGTACTCAGCATGGCCTGCAATCACGTCCTCATGCAGCCAGCGCTCCAGTTCAGCCTCCCGGTCCAGCAAAGCATCGCTGGCCGAGGCATAGGCCCCGGATTTGCTCTTGCGCGAAACGGTCATGAATGCCAATCCATTGAAGACGCGATCTACGTTGCTCAATACGTGGCCCGCCCCCCCGAAGCGTCAAACACCGCGCCTGTGGAGAACGAGCACTCTTCGCTGGCGAGCCAGCAGATCAGGCTGGCGATTTCGTCGACAGTTCCGAAGCGGCCTTTGGGGATTTTGGAGAGCATGAAGTCGATGTGGGTTTGCGGCATCTGGTCAAAGATCGGGGTGCGGACCGCTGCGGGGGTCACGGCGTTCACGGTGATATTGGTTTTCGCCAGTTCCTTGGCGAGTGACTTGGTCATGGCGATGACGCCGGCTTTGGAAGCCGAATAGGCGGACGCGTTGGGGTTGCCCTCCTTGCCGGCAATCGAGGCGATGTTGACAATGCGGCCATAGTCTTGCGCCAGCATATGCGGCACCACGGCGCGGTTGCAGTAAAACGCGCCGTTCAAGTTGATGTCGATCACCTTGCGCCAGCCATCGACGGGAAACTCCGCCAGCGGCGCGGTGGGACCGGTGATGCCGGCGCTGTTGACCAGAATGTCAATGCTGCCCAATTGCTCCAAGGTCTCAGCGGCGGCGCGCTCAACGGCGGCTGGATCAGAAATATCGACAATGATGCCGCCGCTCATGTCCCACACGGCAACCGCGCCTCCCTCAGTCACGATGCGTTTAGCCACCGCTTCGCCAATACCCGAAGCGCCCCCGGTGACAACCGCGCGCCGCCCCTTGAACCTCATGTTTTCTTACCCCGAAGCCCGGCAATCAGCACTGCAAAGCCAGCAGCGACAATGGCCAGCGACCACACAAATGACTGCAGGTAGAATGGCTTTGTGGCAAGCGCTGCCTTGCCCGCCACGGTGTTGGGATCGGGCGGCTTCAAGAAAAACACGCCGTAAAAATGCGCCGCCGTGATCGACACCAGCAGCACGATGCAGAAAATCATGGCGACCACCAGGCCTACAGTGATGACAGAGCGAAACGGCACGCCGGGCTGCGCCATTGGCAACAGATTGTTGAGCAGCCCCGCCAGCACCACAAGCCCGCTGCCAATCGCAAACACGGTGAGACTGAATGGCTGGAAGATGCACAGCAGCGCCACAAGGCCGAGGCCGATGATAAATACTTCCATGGCAAGCGCTGATCCCGGCGACATGCCGGTTTGGGTTACATTGCTCATGAGCGCACCGCCTTTCCGTCTTCGCCAAAGAAATGGGTTTGCCGGGGATCAGGCCGCAGCAGCAACGCCTCGCCCACTTTCACACGCACACTGCGCGGGATGACAAAGCGGATTTCAGACCCCGTCGTGGCGCGGGCATGGATGAGCGTCTCAGCACCCATCGGTTCGATCAATTCGGCCAGAACAGAAATCGTGTCATTGCCAGCCTTGGCCTGCACCGCAAAGGCGCGGGGGCGGATGCCAACCATCACTTTGGGCGAATTCAGCCGTGATACCGCCATGTCGGCGATCATCTCCACCGTATTGCCAGCGAAGCTCACGGTCACCATGCCGTCAATGAATTTGACGATTTTGGCCTCTAGGAGATTCATCTGCGGCGTACCAATGAAACTGGCCACAAACACGTTTGATGGCTTGGCGAACACGTCATGCGGAGTGCCTACCTGCTCGATCAACCCGTCGCGCATGATGGCGATACGGTCGGCCATGGTGAGGGCCTCAAGCTGGTCGTGGGTGACGATGACCGTGGCCTTGGAAAGGCCCGAGAGCACCTCCTTGATTTGCCCGCGCATGGATTCGCGCAGTTCCACATCAAGGCGCGACAGCGGCTCATCGAAAAGAAAACAATTGGGATCGCGAATGATGGCGCGGGCCACGGCGATACGCTGCTTCTCGCCTTCCGAGACCTGGCCGGGCATGCGGTCCAGAACGTCGTTGAGATGCAGGATTTCAGCGACTTTCTGCACCCGCTTTCCGGCCTCGGCCTGGGAAAGCCCTTCATAATGCAGCGGCATGGCGATGTTCTGGCCAACGCTGAGCGCTGGATAAAGCGCGTAAAACTGAAACACCATGGCGATGTCGCGCTTTTCCGGCGAGAGCTCATTCATGCGTTTGCCGGCGATGACGACATCGCCGGAGGTGGCGCGCTCAAGGCCTGCGATCATCCGCAAGGTGGTGGTCTTGCCGCAGCCGGAAGGCCCCAGCAGGCAAACAACCTCGCCCGCCGCCACGGCGAGATCAGCATCTTTCACCGCGGTGAACTTGCCGAATGTCTTGGTGAGTTTCCTGATTTCAATCGTCGACATGTCAGCGCTTCACCGTGCCAAAGGTGACGCCGCGCAGCAGGTGATTCTGCAGGAAGAAGGTCACGAGGAAAACCGGAATGAGGAACAATGTTTCTATGGCCGCGAGCAGGCCCCAGAGCACGCCGATGCCGCCGCCCGCCACCGCCTGGTTCATGGCGACAGGAACAGTGCGTGTGTCAACGCCGGTCAGCAGCAGCGCAAACAGGAACTCGTTCCAGGTGAGAATGATGCCAAAGACGAAGGTGGCGGCAAGCCCCGCATAGACTTGCGGCAGGCAGATCTTGAAGAACACCTTGATGTCGGACGAGCCATCAATGCGCGCCGCATCCTCCACATCAAGGGAGAGTTCATCAAAAAAGCTCTTCATCATCCAGATGGTGAAAGGCAGGTTGAAAGCCGTGTAGAGTAAGATAATGCCGAGATAGGAGCCGGAAAGGCCGGTCACCCGGAACATGAGGATGATCGGGATGATGACGACGATGGCCGGCAGCATGCGCGTGGTGAGGATGATGAAAAGATAAGTGTCGTTGCCCTTGAGCGGATAGCGCGAGAAGCCAAACGCCGCGAGCGTGCCGATCACCAGTGCCAGCAGCACCGAGACTGTGGCGATGAACAGGGAGTTGAAGAAGAACCGGTCAAAGCCCGTGCTCTCAACCGCCCCTCCCGTGGTGAAGGCGCGGTTGAACACGGAGGTGTAATTCTCCAGTGTCGGCGTGAACACGAATTGCTCGGGGATAAGTCCCCCCAGGGAGACGGGGAAGAATTTGGGCGGCACTGCCAGCGCTTCCGTCTGCACCTTGAAGGAGGTGATGATGATGATCAGCACAGGTGCAAAATAAATCAGGCTGATGAGGGCCACAAACAGTGTCCGCCCCCACCCCGCCTCGCCAACGCCGGAGGCTTTTCGGAATCCCAGTCTTTCCATTACAGTCATGTTCCCATCCTTTCCTCCCCCCCTTGCGGGCTAAGGCATGCACACATCTTCTTGAGTCTTTTCAACTGGTTAATTGAAAAGCCTTGAAAAACTATCAATTTTGGCTCGTTTTCCCATGCCAAGAATGTCAAACCGGATTCGTTAAGGCGTTGATATTGAGTCGTATTTTGAGGCAAAAAGATGTGTGCATCCCTTAGCCCGCAAGGGGGGGAGGAAAGGAAGCAGTAATGGACCTCCTGCTCACCATCATGACCGCCGCGACGCCCTTGCTGCTCGCCGCTATTGGCGAGGTTGTGGTTGAACGCTCCGGTGTCCTCAATCTTGGCCTTGAAGGCATGATGGTGATGGGCGCTGTCTGCGGCTTTGGCGCGGCGTTTCTGACGGGTTCGCCCTCTCTGGGTGTCATCGCTGCGATTGCGGCTGGCGTCATCATGTCGATGCTGTTCGGCTTCCTCACCCTCACACTGGTCGCAAATCAGGTCGCCACCGGTCTGGCGCTTACCCTTCTCGGTCTTGGCCTTTCGGGCCTCCTGGGCGAATCCTTCGTGGGCCAGCCGGGTGTAAAGCTCCCGAATTACGCCGGGGTTGACCCCCTGATCCCCGGCGCCATTGTGCTCAGCGCCGCAGTTGCCTGGTTCCTGTTCAAAACCAAAGGCGGTCTCATCGTCCGCGCGGTGGGCAACAGCCATGCCTCGGCTCACGCGCTGGGCTATGATGTGATCGCTGTCCGCTACATGTGCGTGATGTTTGGCGGTGGTTGCGCAGGCCTTGCTGGCGGCTATTTGTCGCTGGCCTACACGCCGCAATGGGTGGAGAACATGACAGCGGGACGGGGCTGGATCGCGCTGGCATTGGTTGTCTTTGCGTCATGGCGGCCCTGGCGCACGGTGGCGGGAGCCTATCTCTTTGGGGCGATTTCGATCC